>JANOKO010000727.1:0-4793 GCA_031419335.1 Planctomycetota bacterium | reverse complement strand
CGGAAATTTCCTGCTGATGGATGGGGCCGTCCGTGCGATCTCGCGGAGTGTGGACCAGGAGCTCCTGAGAAGGCTAGCGAACCGACTCGATCATCGCGAGGTCGGGGATTTTTAGTTCATCGGAAACTCAGAGGGACAACTCCCCGTTGGCAGACCATCGACTCCCTCATCACTCTTTCTACAAGTGTCACCGATGAATGGGCGTGTCGTCCTGCTGCTCTTGATGTTCGTTGGCTCTGCGGGACAGACCGCTGCGGCCCAGGAGCTTGCGTCCGAGGAGGACGATCTCCAGGTTCTGGACGCCAAGTGGGGCTTCGACGGGTTTTCTCGGTACAAGACCTTCGTTCCGCTGCGGGTGGTCATGAAGAACCGCAGCCAGGAGCAGAAGACGCTGAAAATCCAGTTGACCCGGGCGGATTCCATCAGCGAACTGGGAGAGGTCTTGGAACAGGAGGTGACGATCTCGGGGGAGACGACTCGCGTGATTCTACTGAGCCCGTTCGTATCCGATCCCGGTGAGGAGTGGACTCTGCGCTGGGGAGAGGGCGAAGCGGAATCCCAGGTCATCAAAGGCCAATCCGCAGACGATGGGATTGTCTTCATCACCTCGAAGACCGACCTGATCCACCGGTCGGGTTCGCTGCCGGTCATGGATGAAGGCGAGTTCCCGACCTCGATCACCTCCCTGGATGCGTTGCGAGTGGTGTTCATCGACCAGGAGCCGCGCTGGCCCGGAGCCCGCCGCAAAGCGTTCCAGGAGTGGGTGCTTAAGGGCGGTAAGGTGGTGGTTCTCGACTTGCCGGATGGATCAGTCCCGAAGTTTGCGAATGGGTTTGAATACCTGAACGTCACCAAGCCGCTGACCCCCTACGGCCTGGGCACGATTCAGCGACTCCCACTGTCCCCACAACAGGTCACGAAGTCTGTCGTCGAGAAACAGGTTCTGGGACGCCCGCTGACTGGCGGCGACCTGACGCAGAAACTCGCAGCGTATGAGGCCAGTTGGCGGGGTCATTACCGACACCCAGGAGTGACTCCCCAGGGCATCCCCCTCCTTAGCTACTCACGCGATGCCGTGTTGACTCAACTCAAGGATCTGGCCGGGACGCGGCAGCGGTGGGGGCTGATCTATCTGACGGTGTTCGCGTATGTCGGCTGGCAATGGCGAGTCGGTTGGCGGTGGGGTCTGATGGAGAAGCAGCCGGGTCGGTTCTATGGCTGGCTGGTGGGGTTGTCACTGGGGTTCTCGTTGCTGTTCTTCGTCTTTGGCCGGGCGGGGGCTGCGGGACAGGACCGCGTGCGGTCCGTGATGATCGCCCGTCGCGTCACGGGAGGACTGTTTGACGTGGAAGGCTGGTCCGTGATGGGGACCGGACTGTCGGGTGGAGAACACGCCTTCAGCGCTCCGGGGAGTGGACAGCTCTATGGGGGCACCGAGTCGTTCGGACAGAATTCAATGCAGATTCGAGACGGGAAGCTGACTGCCGATCTGTCAGCGTACTCGACCCAGAAAGTGGCATTCCGCACACGGCTGGAGATGAAAGAGATTCCCGTCCGTCTCGATTCTTTCGGTTTGGATTCGTGGCAGTCAAAATCCTCAAAGATCGTGATCGATCCGGCCTACAAAGCCCCGGTGTACGCTGCCGTCATTGTGTTCGATAACCGCGTCTATGAACTGACAGGCAAGACGGGAGAGCTGAAGCCGACAGATAACTGGGGCGCGAGCATGCACGAGTGGATCAGCCCGTACACAGTTCGGAATGCCAAGCGGATGCAGTGGCGAACCAGTCTTCTCGGATGGCTGTTCGACTATCGCACTTCGGAAGAGATCTACCTGGATGCGTTCGTGGATGTCGTGGGGAATGCGTACTCAGTCGGGCCGACGGTATTCCCAGACTCCTTCGCCCTCCCCAGTGGTTACGCCCGAGTCATGCTCTACACTGACGTGCCGAATGAGCTGCAACTGACGGGCGACTTTCCCGACCAAGGAGGCCGCATGCTGTATGTGACCGATCTCCCGATCGCGGGAGGGAAGTGATGTTTGTCCCCAACGTGCTGAATCTACTGACGCTGCTGAGTCACTCGCTGCGCCAGGAATCTCGCAGTACCACCTCGCACCGATTTCGCATCGGGAGTCTGTTGGTCGCAACCTGGATGCTGCTGAGTGCGCACTATTACTCCTGGTTCGTGGGTGGAGTGGGGCGCGAGTTCTTGCGTTCACTGACGTATCTCGATCTCCTGCTGATTTTAGTAGCGGGCAGTAACTATTTCGGCTCGGTCATTACCGAGGAGAAAGAACAGGGGACTCTGGGGCTGCTCAAGCTGGCGGGGTTCTCGAACGCGGGACTCATATTTGGGAAGTCGACCGCCCGAATCGTCATCGCGCTGCTGATCTTTCTGATTCAACTGCCATTGGCCTTTCTGGCCATTGTCCTGGGGGGGACGACGGTGACGCAGATCATGGCAGCCTATTTAGCGCTGGCTGCGTATTTGATCTTTCTGGGGAACGTGGGTTTGTTTCTCTCGATCGTTAGTCGCAGAAATTCGAGTGCCACATCCCTGACATTCGTGGTGGGGGCGCTGGCTCTCTGGGCGGGGAAGCTCGCTGCCTTTTCCCAAACAGCCAGCGTGGGAAAGAAAGTCCCGTTTGTCCGATCCATTCTGCAAGCGGTGAATGAGTTCGGACTGTGGTTCTCTGCCGAGGGGCGCTTGACCGAAACCATGCTCTACCGCCATACGCCGCTCGTCACCGGACAGTTCTGGGGCTCACTGGCCATCGCCGCCGTATTGTTCGGCGTCTCGTGGTTGCTGTTCGATCGGTTCACCGAATACACCGAAGCCCACGACCCGCACCGGTCGCGATCGGGCTTCAAGCCGCAGCGATGGCAGTTGTGGGTCTCGCGTCCGCGCGGGGATGCGCTGGCCTGGAAGGAGTTCCATTTTAGCGGCGGCGGGTTCACCACGGTGGTGGGGAAATCGCTGCTCTACATAGCGCTGATTGCCTCGGCGAAGCTGTTCGAGGATCGGTTCAAGACCCAGTACGGAGCGAACCTGACCGAGATCATCCACGCGAGCTTATTCGCGATCCTATTGCTGGAGATGTTGGTTTTCTCGGGGAGTTTTCTCGGGGGCGAGTACACCCAGGGAACACTCCCGAATCTGATTCTGACACCCAATTCGTTGGCTCGAATCGTGTCCTCCAAGTTCTGGGGAGGGTTGGTTGTGATGAGTCCGACACTGGTGGCTTGGATCGTGGGATCAATCCTACTGAACGGGAAGGATGCGCTGCTGCTCGACTGGCATCCGCGTGCTCTGGTACTCGTCACCGATTACGTGCTTCTGCTGCATTTGACGACGTTCTATTCGATTCGCGTGCGTCGCGGTGCCGTGGCGTGGGCTGTGGCGACACTGGTTCTGGCATCGGTATTCGTAGTGCCACTCCTGGAGATGGTCCGGTTGTCGCTGCTGGGCAAAGACGCCCGCAATCCGTTCGTTCGTCAAACCGAAGGGCCCGAGTTTTGGGCTCCCTTGCTCTATATCTCGGTACTGGCTTGTCTCGCGACGCAGCTCGCCATTGGGGTACAAATGCGGCGCGCGGTCAGTGAATGACCGTCATGTCCCTGCGTGTCGTAAAAACTCTCGGGTGATCGGATGCGTCGGCGATTCGAATACTCTGTCGGGTGTGCCGGACTCGATTATGCTTCCGCTGTGCAAGATATGGACCCGATGAGCCGTCGAGCGGGCAAACCCCATGGCGTGGGTCACCACGATCATCGTCTGCCCCGAGCCTGCCAAGTCGGCAATCACAGCCGTCACCTCGGCCGTCATTTGTGGGTCGAGGGCGCTGGTGGGTTCGTCGAACAGAATCGCCTCGGGGTGCATGGCCAGTGCCCGAGCGATGGCCACTCGTTGCTGCTGACCTCCCGACAGTGAGGCGGGACGCTCGTCGCATTTACTGAGCAACCCGACTCGATCCAGGAACAGTTTCGCCCGGTCGGTGGCCACTTCGCGAGGGAGCTGGAGCACCTGCACCGGCGCTTCGATCACGTTTTGCAGGACGGTCAGATGTGGAAACAGGTTGAACTGCTGGAACACCATGCCGACGACTCGGCGGATCCCAGTCAGTGCGTGTTCGCGACCCGGATCAGTGCCACCTTGCAGCCGAAACTCGGCGATATCGATTGTCCCCTCATCGAATGTTTCGAGTCCGTTGATCGTCCGCAGTAGCGTACTTTTGCCTCCACCCGATGGCCCGAGCAGAACACACACTTCGCCCTTTGCAACATGGAGGTTCACGCCGCTCAGCACGGTCGTCCCACCGAATCGCTTGTGCAGGTTGGTGAGCGTAATCATGCCAGTCCCTCGAACAATCGGCTGCCGACGCGGATCATCGTGGCTCCTGCCTGGATGGCCACTTCGAAGTCGCTACTCATCCCCATCGAGAGTTCCGGCAGTAGCACCGCAGCTGGGGAACTTGCTCGAAGCTCATCTTTCAACTGCCTCAGTCTGGCGAACACAGGACGCGCTGCTTCCGGATCTTCGCTCAGCGGTGCCATTGTCATCAGTCCACGCACTTCAATGCCGGGCAGACTGGCCAACTGGTCCCAGTCAGCACGCAAGTCCGGGATACTGAAACCATCTTTGGATGCCTCGCCGGAGACATTCACTTCGCAGAGAATCGGCTGCGGAATCTGGGTTTCGATCGCGAGTTCCGACAGGCGTTCTGCAATTCGGAGCGAGTCGACGGAATGAATCAGTGTGGCCACACCCTGCACGCTCTTGGCTTTGTTTCG
>JANOKO010000726.1:0-5905 GCA_031419335.1 Planctomycetota bacterium | reverse complement strand
AGGGTTCGTTCCCGGTGAGACTCCCCCCAGGGTGCGATCCTGCGTCGCGACCCCGGGCTGTGATGGACAACCCCTTCAGGGTATAGAGGTCTTCAGCCCCTTGAACATTTGCGCTGCGTGCGCAAATATCTGAGGTGAGTATTACGGATTTCCCCTCGCAGCCCGGTGCCGCCACCCAAGGGGACCTGGGAATAAGGTCAAGGACGATTCCCAAACATCGCCCTTCTCCCCCGATTATTTTCTCAACCCGCAAAATTTGTTGGACACAGCTCGCTGAAACTGACAAAGTCGCCGGACTCTCCGAGTCCGGTGGTTCAGCATCCGCCGAGCGGGGTACACACTCACCGAGAAACCAAGTCCCCCGATCACCGAGTTTTCCAAATGCCAACGTGGCGGGGTATCGCCCACACCGGATTCGGAGAATCCGGCGACTTGGGGCCACCCGACCTCGGAAACCCTGTCGGCTTCAGAGCGGAGTGTCGTTTTTGGAGTGAGAAGTCCAGTTGAACGTAGGTGGCAGAAGATGAGACTGATCGCGAACGAATGGCTCGGGTCGATACACCTCTTCATCTGCGTTCATCTGCGTTTATCGGTGTTCATCTGCGGCTCACAAACTTTCCGGCATGAGCCACTGTGGGGAATGTCGGCCGCTGCCTACTTTCCTGATGCACGCACGTGGGAGTCCCCCTACCCACTTTTAGACTGCCCAACAGCAGACGCATTGGAGTATCCTGATGTCTGGCGAACGGGGAGTTCCCCGCCGCACACCCGGGAGCAACTACATGCGTTCGATACTGTGTCTCTCCCTGTGGGGAGCCTGCTTGTGGGTGGGCTTATTCCAGGTCAACGCACAGGACTCAGCTGAACAGGTCGAGTTCTTCGAGTCTCAGGTCCGACCGCTCCTCGTCGAGCATTGCTTCAAATGCCACGGGGCGGAAAAACAACAATCGGAACTGAGGCTCGATTCGCGTGAGGCTGTGTTGAAAGGCGGCGAGAACGGGCCAGCGCTGGTGCCTGGTCAACCCGAGTCGAGTCGTCTTGTCGCCGCGATCCGATATTCCGGCGAGTCGCAGATGCCGCCCGATGGGAAGCTCGCAGAGACCCAGATTGCTGTACTCGAGAAGTGGGTCGCAATGGGGGCTCCCTTTCCGGTGGGCCTGTCGATTCCGGATGTGGAGAAACTGGCCAAGCAGAAGAGTCACTGGGCCTTTCAACCCGTGAAGGCGGTCGAGCCACCTGCGGTGAAAGAGCGCGAGTGGTGTCGCACTCCGGTCGATCAGTTCGTGCTGGCCAAATTGGAGAGCCAGCAACTTGCGCACTCGGCTGGAGCTGACCGTCGGACATTGATCCGACGAGTCACGTACGATTTGACTGGGTTACCGCCCACGCCGGAAGAGGTTGCCGCCTTCGTGAACGACAACCATCCAGATGCATACCGTCAGGTGGTCGACCGACTGCTCGATTCGCCGCACTATGGCGAGCAGTGGGCAAGGCACTGGCTCGATGTGGCTCGATACTCTGATACGAAAGGGTACGTCTACGCCCGCGAAGAACGTTTCTGGGTGCATGCCCCCACCTACCGCGACTGGGTCGTCCAGGCTCTCAACAGCGACATGCCATATGACCGCTTCTTGGCCATGCAGATGGCAGCGGACTTGATCGCTCCGGACGACAAACCGAACCAGGCGGCGATGGGGTTTCTGACCTTGGGGCGGAGATTCCTGGGCATCACGCATGACATCTATGACGACCGGATCGATGTCATCACACGGGGAACGATGGGATTGACGGCAGCCTGTGCCCGCTGCCATGACCATAAATACGACCCGATCCCGACAGCAGACTATTACGCGTTGTACGGGGTCTTCATGAACTCACATGAGGAGTTGGTCCCGGCTGCGGAACCGCCGGAGAAGAGCGGGGCGTACCTGTCCTTCGAGGAGGATCTGGCCGAGAAGAATCGGAAACAGTCCGAAACGTTCACTCAGAAACGAGCCGAAGCCGCCGAGCGGATCCGCAGCCGTCTGCACGATTACTTCGTGGCTCAGACCGAAATTACCAAGTACCCGCAAGAGGGTTTCGACCTCATCCTGTCGACGAATGACTTGATCCCGGCCGTGGTCTGGCGCTGGGAGGCGTATGTCGCCACGGAAATCCAACTCGGCAACCCGGTGTTTATCCCGTGGCAAATGTTTGCTGAACTCCAGCCCAACGACTTCACGGCCCAGTCCCCGGTGGTCCTGAAGCGACTCAGTGAACCCGCCGCGGGTCAGCCACTGGCCAATTCACTGGTTCTCGCGGCCCTGGCTCCGCCGCCAGGTTCGATGAAAGAAGTGACCGAACGGTACGCAAAGCTACTCGCCGAAATTGACAAGGCCTGGACTGAGAGCATTGAGAGTGCCAAGTCGTTGGGCTCCCCCTTGCCAAACGGGCTGCCAGAGCCGGATGCTGAAGCCCTGCGGCAGGTACTCTATGGCCCAGCCTCGCCCTGCCTGATCTATCCGGAGTCGATCCTCTCCACTGAAATCTATTACGACTCCGGATCGGTGGATGAACTTTGGAAGTTACACAATGAGATTGACCGCTCCATCATCAATCACCCGCTCGCTCTTCCGCATGCCGTGGTGCTCAAAGAGCGTCCGACGGTCCGCCCCAACCGGATGCTGCGACGCGGCAACCCGGCCACGAAGGTCGGGTTCGTCGACCGCCATTTCCTGACGCTGATCGCGGGACCGGAGCCGAAGCCGTTCACGCAAGGCAGCGGTCGCCGCGAGCTGGCCGAGGCGATCATCTCGCCCACCAATCCACTGACAGCTCGTGTGTGGGTCAACCGCCTGTGGCAACACCACTTGGGGACCGGACTTGTGCGGACTCCGAGCGACTTTGGCATTCGTGCTGAAACACCAAGCCATCCAGAACTGCTCGATTGGCTCGCGACCCAACTGATCTCAAGTGGGTGGAGCACGAAGACGATTCACCGGCTGATCGTGTTGTCGAACACGTACAAGCAGGCCTCCAGCGGGCCTGCAGATGCCGAGACCCGCGAGCGAGCAGACCTCATCGATCCCGAAAACCGGCTGCTGTGGCGGATGAACGTTCATCGGCTCACCTGGGAAGAATTCCGCGACACACTGCTGATCACGACGGGCCAACTTGATCGAAAACTCGGAGGCCGGTCAGTTGATCTGTTCGCCGGTGGTGGCTCGACGAATCGCCGCCGTACGCTGTATGGAACCGTCGACCGTCAGTTTCTGCCTTCGACGTTACGGATGTTTGACTTTGCCAATCCTGACCTGCACATCCCGGCCCGTAGCGAAACGACGGTCCCACAACAGGCCCTCTTCTCGCTCAACCACCCCCTCATGGCGGAGAAGGCTCGCGCGTTGGTAAGCCATGCGGGACTGGCAGAGGAGAACGACCCCACCGAAAAACTCGCCCGCCTCTATCGCTCGGCCCTCCAGCGCGAGCCAACACCCACTCAATGCGAGGTGGCCATCGCGTTCCTCAGTACCGCAGCCGAACCGCCCCCCGCTCAACAGAGCGCAGCGTCGACGACCTGGAGCTACGGCTACGGCGAGCTTGACGAAACGACAGCCAAGCTCAAGAGCTTCTCTCCCCTCCCGCACTTCAACGGCACAGCTTGGCAAGGCGGCACAAACTGGCCGGACACTGCCCTCGGCTGGGCCCAACTCACAGCCCGCGGAGGCCACCCCGGCAACGACCTGCAACATGCCACGATCCGTCGCTGGACCGCCCCCCGCGCGGGGACATTCGCTGTCACTTCGAGCGCGATCCACGAAGTCGAAGCGGGTGACGGCATCCGCTGCTGGATCGTGTCCAACAAGGGAGGCATACTGGCCAAAGCCGCCCTTCATCACCAGACAGTCGAGCTCAACGTCTCCTCCATTGTGTTGGAATTGGGAGACACACTCGACTTCATTGTCGACCTGCATGCCAACCTTAACAGTGAACAGCACTTCTGGTCACCGGTCATCAGCGAGGTCGCCTCAACGAACTCTGCAACTCCCAATACATGGGACGCAGCGCGTGACTTCAGCGGTTCGCCCCCCGTGTTGATGACGAACTGGGAACAACTGGCCCAGGTGCTTTTGCTGTCGAATGAGTTGATGTTCGTCGACTGAGCAGACCACTCTCAGTGTCGGTGATGAGCGGCAAGATTTGATGCCGCTGGTCTGAGGCGGGCATGAGGCTTCCGCATGCCTTGCTCTGGCCGTTTCGTTTTTAGTCCGATCCGCACACCACCGCATTCAAGAACGTGGCGGGCGGTCAGTGCCAAGCCAATGCCCGATACAGCCCAAGGGGCGTTTGCCAGCCTCGCGATCAGCAGCAGCCGAGTCCCAGTTCTCTGAAATCTCACTGCCGAGGGCGCAATGGTTCGCAGAGGTATGAACAGAACTTGATCCGCTGCCGCTTCCTCACCCATGCCTCGCCACGAGTGCTTCGTCAAGGCTTGATTTATGGGTTCGGCTCCCTCGGGAGGGCGAAGTTCGAGATTCAGTCATCCAACTTCGCTCGCATTCCCAAGTTTCACGCAGCTTTGGTTTCATCGCGATCCCCACGCAGGTTCGACTTCTGTTCCAAGATCGAAGTCGCATCAAAGCGAGTCCCGAAATACAACTCTTGTGCCCGCAGGTTATTCAGAACCGTTTCAGCGTCGCCCGCCACGACGACTTCCCCATCGCAGATGATGTACGTGCGATCGACAATCGCCAGCGTGTCGCGTTCCCGGTGGTCGGTCAACAAGATTGAAATCCCGCTGTCCCGCAATTGGATGATGATGTCCTGGATATCGTTAATCGTCTTGGGATCGATCCCGGTGAACGGTTCGTCCAGCAACACAATGGCTGGATTCGTGGCTAGGCATCTCGCGATTTCCAGCCGACGTTTCTGGCCACCGGACATCGTCGAGGAGACCTGGTGCCGTTGCTCTTCGAGGCCGAACTGGTCAATCAGCTTGTTGATCCGGTGGACCCGCTCTTCATAGCTCAGGGGCAAGAACTCCAAAATCGCTTGCAGGTTCTGCTCGACAGTCAGCTTGATGAAGATGCTGTGGTACTGCGGCAAGTAGCCCATCCCGGCGCGTGCCCGGCGATACATGGCCCAGTGCGTGACATCGCGACCTTCGAGGATCACATGCCCTTCCGTGGGAGAAATCAGTCCCACGGACATACTAAAGGTCGTTGATTTCCCGGCCCCGTTTGGACCGAGCAGGGCCACGATCTCCCCCTTCTCGACATGGAAGGAGACATCCTTTACGGCTCGCTTGCCGCCGGGGTAGACCTTCACCAGATGTTTGCATTCCAACAGTGCCATCCGTGGCCTCGCGAGGTTGTGTGTTTGTTGCTTTCTGCCGGGTTGACCCAGCGCGGACGGCATCATGCCACTCCACGGGAAATCGAACAAGAGGAATGCGCCCGTAGCAAAGTTCGTAAGAATTCTGCCGTCCATCCCAGGACAAGTTGGCAGCAGGCAGAAGTCTTACGACTTCTGCTACCACGAACTTGACGCACATCCGGAGTTGCTTCACGATGAACCTCCCTCAAGACATTCACACAGGAGACAGCGGGGATGGCGATTCGGGCGAGCTGTTCGGCCTGCGGGGCGAAACTCAAAGCGGAGGACCGCCACGCCGGTCGGACCGTGCCGTGTCCGGGTTGCCAGTCGCCGATCACGCTGCCGAGTGTCACGCCAGCGGACGAGTTCGTCGACCCGTTCGCGGACGAGGCCGATGCATTCGCCGCCCTGCCGAAGCCCGTGGCGATCGCACCGAAGAAGTCTGCAACGCGTCCGCCACCGCAGCGACTATCGGACGCTCCCCCTGAGAAGACACCCTCCCAGCGACCAACAGCAGCGAAGCCCCAGAAGAAGCCTCCAGCCCCACCAC
>JANOKO010000725.1:0-7495 GCA_031419335.1 Planctomycetota bacterium | reverse complement strand
CAGCAGCGTTGACACATGAGCCAATCACGCAATTGCCATTCGCGTTTTTACCGCATTCACACCCAGAGTTGTTGAACTGACCTGCGGGGATTTCCTGAGCCCATTTTTTGCAGCATCCGCCGCCGTATGATGAGCCGCCGTTTTGAGCCACGACGGGCTCTTGAAAGCTAGCCACTAACAGCAATACGACACCAGACACCAGACACGCTTCGCATTTCTGACTCCTGACCGGATGAGATATTTCGAGGGGAGATATCGAGCGACCCCCACTCTCTTGTGTGTCAATTTAACAAACGGGTGCGGTTGTTCAATTGCAATTCAGAGATTTCAAAGAGATTTCTGCAACTGACCTCCCCCTCTCGGCAAGGTCAATCGCGATCCCTCAGATCATCAACCCCGCTAGGGCTCCGGTCATGGCAGAAGCGAGCGCCCCACCGATCATCGCCTTCATAGCCAGTTGTGAGATCACGGCCTTACGCTCGGGAGCCATCGCACCGATCCCACCGACCTGAATCCCGATCGAAGCGAAGTTCGCAAACCCGCACAGGGCATACGCGGCAATCTTGGCGGTGCGCGGTGAAAGTTGGGCCATCGTCTTCGGATTCGACAAGTCGGTGTAGGCAATCAATTCGGTCAACACCAGCTTTTCACCCAGTAAGGTTCCGACCACGCGAGACTCTTCCCAGTTCGCCCCCAGGGTCCAGGCGATCGGTCGAAAGACCCAGCCGAACAACTCTTGAAGTGATGTCGCAGGAACTTTCAGCCCCAGACCCGGAACCGTCGGGCCCCACCCAAGCAGGGCATTCACCATCTCCATGGCAGCGATGAACGCGATCAACATTGCACACACGCTGAGAGTCAGCTTGAGCCCCTCATTCGCTCCCTCACCGAAAGCCTCAATGATGTTATGAGTCGATCGCGGCAGTGGGACTCTCACTTCACCCAGTGTGGTCGGCAGTTCTGTTTCTGGAACCAGCAGCTTGGCGAAAACAATCGACGCCGGAGCCCCCATCACTGAAGATGCAATCAAGTGCCCGGCAATGTCCGGGATGACCGGGGCCAGCATCCCGACATACAACGCTAGCACGCCCCCCGCGATGGTGGCAAACCCCGCCAGCATGATCGTCATGATCTCGCTCCGAGTCATCTTGGACAGATAGGGCTGGACCAGGAGCGGAGCTTCGGTCTGACCGACAAAGATGTTGGCTGCCACGCTCAGTGTCTCAGCCCCGCTGGTGCCCATGGTCTTGACCATCACCCAAGCGATAATTCGCACAAGGAACTGCATCACCCCCAAGTGGTACAGCACCGCCAGGATGGCCGAAAAAAAGATGATCGATGGCAACACGCGAAACGCCAAGTTGACCAGCGGCCCCTCCAGAGGTTGCTCGCGGTGACTCAACTGACTGACATGTTTGAAGAGAAAATCAGTCCCCCGATCGCAGAAGCCGAGCAGGGTGCTGATCGCCCGGCCACATCCGTCAAAAAACGGCTGCCCCCAGGGCGTTTTCAGGATGAACGCGGCCAGCAGGACTTGCATTCCCAACCCGACGAGAACTGGTCGCCACAGAATCCGGCGACGGTTCTCAGACATCAGCACGGCGATCCCCATCAGCGTGACGATCCCGATCAGACCCTGATATTGCTGCATCGTGTCACCCAGAGAAGTGAGGGAGTCGTAGCTGCGTTCTCCAGAACGCAGGCAGCCGGAAACAGCGTCCGGACGCAGGAGAAGACTTAGGATGCCTTTCGGCAACCGCGAACGCCGAGAACTTCAAGCCCGCCTTCTGGGGAAGAGCGACTCCATCACGCCGTGCGCGGCTGCCGTTGCACTGCGATCGCCGTCGCCGTCGCATACGCTCGGCAATGAGAGATCGTGATGAGGATCTCATCGATTCCCAACTGAGCGGCCACCTCAGCTGTGGTGCCGGTCAGTTGGATGGTCGGTTGCCCGCTACGCTGTGAGATGACTTCGATGTCGGTCCAGCCGACTCCCTTGGTAAACCCGGTGCCGAGAGTTTTCATGACCGCCTCTTTGGCGGCCCAGCGACCAGCGTAATGCTGCAAGGCGGCTTTGCGCTGCTGGCAATAGCGGATCTCTTGCTCCGTGAAGACCCGTTGCAGGAACAGCTCCCCGTGGCGTTCGATCATCTCGCCAATGCGGGGGACTTCGATGATGTCTGTGCCAAGGCCGATAATCATGCGAGAAACAACTCGTGTTGAGATCAGGAACCAGAAGCGGAGGAGCGCAGGCTACCGGAATCAGCGGCGACCGTCATCCATCGTTGTCCCTGCAGGCTGGCGATCAGAGCCACGACACCCGCTGACAACAATTCACCTCCCCAGAGAACTCGCGGACGAACCCTTCGTAAAACGGGTGAGTTCAATCTGTGGCGTTGATAGTCCGCGAGTGTTGGCACGAGAGCTTGGGACAACTCTCGCTGGAAGTTTAACGATCGCGCCAGTTCTTCAGGCGAACTGGCCATCGGGATAGGAATTCCTGGAACTCGTTGGGATGTCGCGAGTTTGAGTTCTGCATGCCCCCAGCAGGCGAGCATCGCCAATGAAGCCAAGGCCATCAGGACGCCCACGGTCCCGACCAGCCCTCGCGACCGGATACCCAGGGAAGCTGCTGCCCCCCCACAGGCCATCCCGCATCCAACCGACAAGGCCCAGGCGTGTATGCCAATGAATTTCATGCGAGGCGGCATGGCATGGAACACGGGGGTCATCAGGAGACAAGCGGTGAAGCACACCATGAGCCAAGCCGCATAGTTCTTCCATCCGACCCGAGAGGCTGGCAGCTCTGGTTCTGAAACAGTCTCGCTTGACATCAATGGGCCCTGAAAGGATCCAGGAGGATTCACGCTCACCCCCTAAGAAAGCAGTTGATCCAATTGATCGAGCGGCAATTTCAAGAGGTATTCCCAAGTGTAAATCCCGGTATCGTGCCCATCCGACCAACTGATCTTGAGGGCATAGTTGCCGCTGTATTTCATGGCTGAGGGGGACACATCTTCGGGGACCGTTCGCGGATTGACGATCCGCTCCCCCGTGAATTCATCGACGCATGCCGCGCACGGACACAACAACCGCAGATCGCGAAACGCGATACGGACCAGAGGTGCAACGGACCACTCGATCTCGAATACCTGCTGCTCGCGGAGGGCACGCAGGTGTGTGGGGACAGCCGAAGTCATGGAGGGCCTTGGAGAGGAGAACTGTGTGGCATGCTATCCCGCGCTCCAGCGAACCTCAATCCGGAGGAGGTTGATGTTGAGTCGGATGTACTTGCCGGGGTGTAAACGGGAGTAGGAGGAACTGAACAGAAGGGAACGAAGGGGGGAAGGAGGTCATGGACGGGCGATTGAAGAGATCATGGAATGAGGGGCAACGACTCAGACTCAAACGGCCCCGCCCAGCAGTGGCGGGGCACCGGTGAGCTTGGAATCCCAGAAACGAATCATGCTCCGCCGTCTGCGACAGCGCCTGGTTCGGCCGGTCGTGCGATCCGCATCTTCGCACCGCAGAGCGCCGCCACCAGCTTGGTGACGAATGAAATGAAGAACAAAAGCCCGACCCCGAGCGACATCCCAGCTGCGAGCAAGATGGCCATGTCAATCACGGTATACGCGAGCCAGACCACCCACGCCGCACGCACGCCGAGTCCCCGTCGCCACCACCCGGCGACCCACCACCCGGCGAGGAACATCAGCGGAATACCGGCCACGATACTGCAGTAGGGACCAGCGACCTGTATGTGATCCTGATAATATTTCGGTGCATGACCGGGATCGATGATGTGCCCGTAAACGACCATGTACAGGACACTGGCAGCGACATTTGTGAATAGCACCAAGAGTGCAACGCCCACGAGTGACGCAACTCGACCTGGGGTCATGCGATTGTCCTTCCTAGCCCGAATGACCCAAGGTCAGAGTCCCGGTCTGAGGTACGTGTGGATTGTAACCACAGCGCGATGGCCGGGTTCGTTGCAGCGCCTGGCGAGGCGGTGACATTGATGCACTATATGTCATGCGAGGTGTCCGGTCGGCGCTGCGCAACGTGCCAAAGCACACTGGACGGGTCGATGACGTAGGCGACCCGCAGGCCCCAAGGCTGGACCGCTGGTGGTTTTGGTTCAGGCACCCCGAACCTTTTGGGCAAAGCGAGCGACGAAACATGAGTCCACCAAGAATCAAGATTATCCACCATGAGTTGCATCATGAAGTTTTCTGCCCAGTCTTTCTGAAAATACTTTTGGAGGATGAAGCTGCTTGCTCCAATGCGGAAGATCGCCACCTCACCATCCAGCACCTTTGTGAAGCCCAGAGCTTCATAAAATCGCTTGGATAAGTCGAAGTCTTTTGCGGGCAGGAAAGGCCGGGCAATCTCGGTGCCAGCGGGGACAGATGCCTTCATAAAATCCTCACTCCTGTCATGGCGTTGCAGCCGCTGAAAAACGTGGCGTGGGCATCCTGCCCATGCGTGAGACTCAAGGAATCACGGGCTGGAAGTCCGTGCCACAGACTTTATCAACGGGCTGGATAGAGGTGGCGAGTGGTATCTGTTCACCGGCCCCACTACTTCTGAACGGCAGCCGCCTGCTTTTTCTTCTTCGCGGCGTTGGGTTTCTTGGGGTTCGGCTTTTCCTTCGGAGTCGTCGCTTCGATCTGCTCAGCGTTCCAGCCGTCGTACAACGCCTGCAACTTCTTCACCGTTTCGGGTTGAGATGCGGCCAGGTCTTTTGACTCGGCCCGGTCAGTCGAGAGATCGTACAGTTCCGGTTTTCCCGAGCCACCTGCGGAGACGACCAGCTTCATGTCCCCGTGACGCACTGCCCATTGCGGTGAAAACCGCCAGTAGAGGGTTTCATGCGGGCGGGCCTTTTTCGCTCCGGTCATGTACGGCAAAAGATCAACACCATCCAGCTTCCACGCCGGATCAACTGTTCCGCCCGCAGCTGTCAGCGCTGTGGGCAGGACATCGAGGTTGATGACCGGGTGGTCATAGACGGTGCCTGATGGAATTGTTCCCTTCCACTGGGCGAGGAACGGCACGCGCGGACCACCTTCGAAGGTGGTCATCTTGAAGCCCCGCAGGCCGCCGTTTTGTGAGGTCGTACTCTTTGTCGGCCCGCCGTTGTCGGCGATGAAGAAGACAAGAGTGCTCTCTTCCTGACCAAGGTCGCGGATCTTTGCCAGCACGCGACCGATTGCGTCATCCATCGCCGACATCATCGCCGCAAACAGTTTGCGTTTCGGCTCGGTGATGTTGGGGAACCGGTCGAGGTACTTGGCGGGGGCTTGAAGCGGGGCATGCTGAGCGTTGAACGGCAGGTACAAAAACATCGGCTTCGACTGGTTCTGTTCCAACCACTCGACCGCCCGATCCGCATAGGCATCAGTGGTGTAGAACTCATCGTCAGTGATCTTCTGCACCTCTTGAGAGACGCGCGAGTCGACGAACTGCGTCGGGTGGATGAACGGCGTGTTGCCCAGAGTCCCGTAGAACTGCTCGAAGCCGCGTTTCGCCGGACGGTAGTCCATCCCGGCTCCCAGATGCCACTTGCCGATACAGATTGTCGCGTACCCCTGCCCCCGGAGCCGGTCCGCGATGGTGGTCTCCTGGAGGCTCAGCCCCGTTTTCTGGTTGGCAACCGAATTGAATTCATGCCCGAACCGAGTCGGGTATTTTCCGGTCATCAGCCCCGCCCGCGAGGGGCTGCAATAGGTGGCAGCGACATAGCCCTGCGTAAACCGCATGCCGTTTTTGGCTATGGAGTCGATGTGCGGTGTCGGGATTTCTGCGTTCCCCTGGCATCCGAGTTCTCCCCAGCCCAGGTCGTCCGCATAAAAAATCACAACATGCGGTCGGTCCGCAGCCTGGGCGGACATCAACCCGTGCCCCCCACCAAGTACGCACAGACCGATCACCCACAGACACGCATGGCGAATGGGATTCATGATGACTGACTCCGAATGGATATATCCACCGCTGCTCCGATCGGAAATGCACAGCCGGTCTGGATCGCTCCGTAGATCATGTACTGCTCATGCCAGAACCACAATCGTCACCCAGGCAAATTCGCAGACATCGCCGGGCCGAAGAATCCAGGCCAACGAGAATTCCAAATGTGGCCAGATGAGCTGAGGCAAGTCTGCAACTGTGGAGTGCCTCAAGAGAGACGGCCTTGAGCAGGATCACTCGTAGTGCGGAGTGTCGACTGATCTCCAACTGATATCGGCCATGAAGGATTCCCCGTTTTGTGTGGGGCCTCCAATACACGGTACGTATCACAACGGAACAGCCGCGGATGGGCCTACTCCTTCACCAGATCTCGCAACACCTTGTGCAGAATTCCGCCGTGGCGGTAGTACTCGACTTCCACCGGGGTGTCGATGCGGCAGGTGGTCACGAAGTGGACTTCGTCGCCGTTGGCCTTGCGGGCGGTGACTTCGACCGCTTGGCGGGGCTTGAGGGTGTCGTCGAGGGCGATGGAGAATGTTTCGGTCCCGTCGAGTTCGAACACCTCGCGGCTTTCCCCTTCGCGATACTGGAGCGGCAGCACACCCATGCCGACGAGGTTTGAGCGGTGGATGCGCTCGAAGCTCTCGGCGATCACGCAGCGAATGCCGAGCAGGTACGTGCCCTTCGCGGCCCAGTCTCTGGAGGAGCCGGTGCCGTATTCCTTGCCCGCGAGTGCGACCAGCGGCGTGCCAGTCGTCTTGTACTGGAGCGAGGCATCGTAGATCGAAGTCACTTCACCGGTAGGCAGGTACTTCGTCACGTTCCCCTCGCTGCTGGGCACGAGCAGGTTTTTGAGCCGGATGTTGGCAAACGTCCCACGGGTCATCACACGGTCGTTGCCGCGTCTGGCCCCGTAGCTATTGAAATCCTCGGGGGCGATGCCGCACTCGCGCAAGTACAGCCCGGCGGGGGAGTCCTTCTTGATGTTGCCAGCGGGGCTGATGTGGTCGGTGGTAACTGAGTCGCCGACCGAGACCAGACACCTTGCTCCGGAGATTCCGTGGATTGGACCGGGCGCAACGGGCATGTCAACGAAGAACGGCGGCTCCTGGATGTACGAACTCTTCTCATCCCATTCATACAAATCGCCCACTGACCCTTCGATCCGCTGCCACTCGGGCGGGCCATCGGCAGCCTTGCCGTACTGCGTGGTGAACATGTCGGGGCTGAGGGATGCGGCGATCGTGTCGCTGATCTCTTTCTGAGACGGCCAGATGTCTTTCAGGTAGACTGGCTTCCCGTCCTTGCCGTTGCCGAGCGGCTCGGTGGCGAGATCGATATCAGTCGTCCCGGCGATCGCGTAGGCCACCACCAGCGGGGGGCTGGCGAGGTAGTTGGCCTTCACCTGCGGCTGGACCCGGCCTTCGAAGTTACGGTTGCCGGAGAGTACGGCAGCGGCCACGAGGTTGCCTTCGGTGATGGCGTGCGAGACAGCTTCCGGCAGCGGCCCGCTGTTGCCGATGCA
>JANOKO010000724.1:0-11774 GCA_031419335.1 Planctomycetota bacterium | reverse complement strand
GAGGAGTTGACCACCGAGATCGAACAGTTGGTTCTCCAGGCGATCCTGAGCCAGGCCACCGTGCCCCTCGCGAAGAGGTCATAATGCCCAATCGCGTCATGGTGGAACCGTCCCCCTGCTCCGGCAGTTGGAATATGTCGGTCGATGAAGTACTGCTCGATGCCGCCGCTGCCGGAGGCGCGTGTACTCTGCGGATCTACGATTGGGAACAGGCGACGGTTTCTCTGGGTTACTTCCAGTCGGCGGACGATCCATCATTGAAGAGCCGGTTTCCTCAGTTGCCGAAGGTCAAGCGACTTTCTGGCGGTGGTGCGATCCTCCACCAGCACGAGGTGACGTACTCGATTGCAATGACACCTGGCCACCCACTGGCCGCCAGCCCCGGCGTGCTGTACGAAGAGGTCCACCGCCGGGTGATCGCGTTGCTGGGACGCCTGGGTGTCGAGGTGAGGTTGCGAGGAGAGGCAACATCATTGGCTCCAGAGCCCTTCCTGTGTTTCAGTCGCGGCGATGTGCGGGACATCGTGCTCGGACCGCACAAGGTCATGGGGAGTGCGCAGAGGAGGCGGAGAGGCGCTGTGTTGCAACACGGAGCGTTGCTGCTCGCTCGCTCCGAATTCGCCCCAGAGTTTCCGGGTCTGTCCCAGTTGGCCGGGTTCGCTTACGGACGCTGCGAGGTGGTCGAACTCCTGCGACAAGCCCTGGTCGGTCTGTTGCCCGGCGAGCCGGAGCATACCGGACTCACGGAACCCGAGTGGGCGCAGGCCGAAGAACTCTCTCGGACTCGGTATGTTGATCAGAGTCGCTGAATGTACGATGCCGTCTACCACCGCCTGATGCCTCCCTTCGGACACAGCTCATGAAAGTCATCGTCACCGACTACAGCTTCCCGACGCTGGACATCGAAGCCGCCATCCTGCGTCCCACAGGTGCCGAGTTCGCTTTCGCACAGTGCAAGACGCGCGAGCTGCTGCTGCCGTTTGTGGCGGATGCGGAGGTGGTCATCACGCAGTTTGCTCCGATCACTGCTGAAGTGATTGCCGCCATGACCAAAGCACGGGCCATCGTGCGTTACGGAATCGGGGTCGACAACATCGATCTTGAGGCCGCGAAAGTGAAAGGCATTGCGGTGGCCAATGTCCCGGACTACTGCATTGATGAGGTGGCCGATCATACGTTGGCATTCATCCTCGGACTCACACGGCAGGTGGTCTCCAACTGCGAGAGGCTCAAGGGCGGTCAGTGGGGACTCGCGACCTCGATCGATCAAATGGTAGCCCTGCGAGATCGGACGGTGGGCGTTGTCGGATTTGGTCGGATCGGGCGCGAGGTCGTCGCGCGGTTGCGAGCCTTTAAGTGCCGCGTGATCGTGTTTGACCCTGTCGTTCCTGCTTCCGAGATCGAGGCTTGGGGGGCCTCAGCGGGGGAATTGGCCACCGTGCTGGAGCAGACCGACATTGTGACGCTGCACTGTCCGTCGAATGCGAAGACCCGTGGCATGATCGGGCGTGAAGCCCTGGGACGGATGCGAAAGGGGGCGCTGCTGGTCAATGTTGCCCGGGGCGATCTCGTCGACCCCGCTGCGTTGCTGGAGGCCCTGGACAACGGCCACCTGGGCGGGGCAGCCCTGGACGTGTTCAACCCCGAGCCGATCCCAGCCGGTCATGCCATCCTCAGTCGAGGCAGCGTGATTCTCGCTTCGCACATCGCTTCGGTGAGTGTGCCTGCTGTGCAGAAGCTCAGAGAGACCGTTGCGAAACAAGCGGCGCAGGCCCTGCGTGGAGAGCGAATGACGAATATCGTCAACGGACTGTGAAGCAACCTACTTCACGGACTTGATGACTTGTTCGACAACCGTGTCATTGACCGAGACAAACCCAAACGTGGCGGTCGCCTTGCCGTCCTTGACGACGACGATGGTCACATCGGCGTCGGTGTTGACGCCCCATGTTCCTGGACCGGCGGCGTCTCCCTGGAACACCGTCAGATCCGTCTTTGTGAAACTCAAAGACTGCTGAGCCTTGGGCAGATAGTCCTTCGACGCCTGGACATCAGCAGTCAGCCAAACGGCCACGACTTTGGCGTCGTTCACGTTGCCGAGTTCGCTGTCCAACTTCTTGAGGAAGCGGGCGCAGGGCCGCGACCACTTGTCGGTCGGCACGAAGGCATACACGGTTGTCTTCGTGCCTCGATCTGCCACCGGGTCGAACGGTTTTCCGGCGGAGTCTCCGACCACCACATCGACCTGGAAGCCCTCCACAGCCTTCCCGAGGGTGGGCCCGCTGGTCACATCAGCAAACGCACTGGCCGAGTACAAAACCAGTGAAAGCAGACAGAGAAAACGGACCATGTGTGTCACCTTTTTGAGATTGGGCTGAGTTGACACCTCTGACTTAAACACATGTCGACCGAGATTACCAGTCCGAAGAGGCAGGAGTCTGAAACAGGCTGGTCGCCGCCACATGCTTTCCGACAGCGATTCGCTGGTGCCCGTATCACTTGCTGATGTTCGAACGTCGCACATTTCGTCACTGCGTTTTGAAAAACGTAGTGGTTGGGAGCCCGCACTCGACGCGGGGCGTGTTCTACGGCATGATGGAGTGAGGTCGTGCGAGGATCTCGCAATACGGTCGAGCACCGGGAAGACAAGGAACTCATCGTGAACACTCGCTTTTGGCATGGTTTGGCATTCGGAATGGTTCTCCTGGGAGGAGTGTCCGCATTGTCTTTGGCTCAGGAGACAGTCGGCCCGTCGGCAGAGACACTGGCCCAGGGGCGGTCCCAGGCTGCCCAGTTCCTTATCGCCTCGCAACAGCCGGACGGCAGTTGGACCTCGGAGAAGCAGCCGGGGATCACGGGACTGGTGACGTTCTCGCTGCTCGAGGCGGGGGTCAAGCCGGACCATCCGGCGGTGGTGAAATCACTGAAACACCTGTCCACTTTCGTGCAGCCGGACGGTGGGATCTATCACCCGGAGACCGCTCACAAGAACTATGAGACGAGCATCACACTGCTCGCTTTTCGTCGGGCGAATCTCAACGGCCAGTACGATACGCTGCTCAAGAACGCTGTGGAGTTTCTCAAAGGAGTTCAGTGGGATGAGGCCGAAGGGGCCGACCCCTCGCAACCTGCTTACGGGGGTCAAGGATACGGGCGAAACAAGCGGCCCGACTTGTCGAATACAGCATTCTTCCTCGAAGCGCTCAAAGAGTCTGGACTCGGTCCCGAGGACGAGGCGGTGAAGAAGGCTCTCGTATTTGTCTCACGCTGCCAGAATCTGGAGTCCGAACACAACACCACCGAATTTCCCAGCAAGGTCAACGATGGCGGTTTCTATTACACCCCTGCGGCGGGCGGTAACTCCCAGGCGGGGAACACCGCCGAAGGAGGGCTGCGGTCGTATGCCAGCATGACTTACGCCGGACTCAAGAGCATGATCTACGCGGGTCTCAAAGAAGACGACCCGCGCGTGAAGGCGGCTGCCAGTTGGATCCGCAAGAACTACACGGTCAGCGAGAATCCCGGTCTCGGCCAGCAGGGGGTCTACTATTACCATCAGACCTTTGCCAAAGCCCTGACCGCAATGAAGGTTGACCGCTTCGAAGACGCGGCGGGTGGACAGCACGACTGGCGCAAGGAATTGGCCGATCACCTGCTCAGCACTCAGACTGCCAATGGCAGTTGGGTCAACACAAACGACCGCTGGTATGAAGGCGACCCGAATCTCGCCACAGCTTACGCCTTGATGGCTCTGAAGTACTGCGAGCCGAAATTGCTGATCAGGTAACGAGTTGTCTCGCTGCTGGGGGACTTCGTCGTCTCTTTCGACTCGCTGCACAAAGCTCAACGATCTACAATCGGTATTGGTCTTAGAGGGCCGGGGTTCTTTCTCGTGGTCTACCTCTGTCTTCTGAGGTCGTTGCACTCGCCAGAGTGGGGGCTCCCCGCGCTACTGGCGAACGTAGCGACCTATCCTCTTCAACGGGGTGGATCACAGGTGTCGTCGTACCGTTTTTTCAGCTGCCTCGCAGGAGCTCTGACCATGGATGTGGTTCGATTGTTGACTCTGTTTCTGTCCAGCTTGCTGGCGATGTTGTCTGTCATGCCACCTCATGCTTCTACGGCCGCCGATGGTGTGGACGTGATCGAAGCGGAACCGCTGGCTGTTCCAAATCCAGATGCCCGATTCAAACTCCAAATCGGGGATGAAGAACCGATTCCAGCGGACCCCCTGGTTCCCCAGACACCGCAGCGCCAGAACCGACGCGATGCGATCACCTGGCAATTGGCGGGGCAACTTCACTTATCTCGGGCAGAAGGGAGCAAGGAGGAACTCCAGACGGCGGAAGAATGCTTCCGCAAGGCGATTACTGCCGATCCAGGTTTCATCCGCAGCTATCAAATGCTGGTCAGCCTGCTCGTGAGCGGTCCGATTCATGAAGAGCGGATTCAAGAGGCCAAGCGGGTGGCGTTCCAAGCGGCGGAGCACTCGCCGGGAGGTTTTATGCTGATTCGCCAACTCTCAACCCTGTTGGCCCGTCAGAACATGGATCGCGGCATTGGGGTGCTGACAGAGTCTCTGGCGATCCCGAGTCTGGTGCCGCGGTCGATTACCTACTTCCAGATACAGCGAGATCTCGGGCTGCTTTACAAACTGTCCGGCAATCCCAATAAGGCGGCGGAAAGCTATAAGCTTGTCTTCGACGCGGTCACGCAGACTGCCCCGCGCCTCTTCAATGCCGAACAGATCAAGGAGATCATGGCCGACCCGGCGGCCCTGTTTGAAGAGATGGGGCAGGTCTTCCTGACCGTCAAGCAGCCTCAGTTGGCCTTAGAGGCTTTTAATCAGGCTGCCGACTTACGGGGCAGCCGTTCGGCGGCTCACAGCTACAACCTCGCGCAGATTTTTCGGGAGACAGGGAAGCCAGCCGAGAGCCTCGAAGAGTTACAAAAGTATTTCGATGCCCAATTGCAATCGCGTGGACGCGGAGCGTATGAGTTGTTGAAAGACGTACTGGGGGATCTGAAACGAGACTCCGAATTAACGGCACGATTGGAGTCGATGAGAGAGAAAGACCCTCAGAATTCGACGTTGCGGTTCTTTCTGGCCGAGCAATATGTCGAGCAGAAGCGATTTGAAGAGGCCGAGAAGACCATCCTGAATGGGCAGATGGAAACCCGGGATCCCTTTGGTTTGGTGGGCTTAATCCCCGTCTATCGCGGGCTTCAGAAGTACGAACCGTTGCTGACTCTGTTGATGAATGCGAAGGGTCTTCCCGACCCTGATCAGCCTGATCGTTTGAATGGGCTGGAACCTGAGCTGCGAGCCCTGATTCAGCGATTCGGCAAGGAGCGCGAGGCCGTCACGGGTGATGCCGAGGCTATGAACGGCCTCATTGCACTGGGCAAATTATGGCAACAGGGAGATGAACCGAAAATCCAATTCGTCCAGGCTTGGGCTCTAGGTGAATTGTGTGGCAAGGCATCGCGCGTCGAGGAGGCCAAACTGTTCTATCGCCAAGCGATCGAACTTCGCAATGAGCCGGAATTCCAGCTGTATTCTGAACTGGGGCAAGTCCTGCTGGATGCGGATCTGTTTGACGAAGCCATCGCACTTTTCAAAGAGTGTGTCGATCACCCGTCCTCCTCGATGCAGGAACAGCGCTGGCGATCACTGTACCTCTTGTCGTTTGCCAGCGAGCACGGGGGCCGGACCGATGCGGCACTCGTGGCAGCGGCGGATGCCCGGACAGCCGCTGACCAAGCGGGGTTGGGCGACTCTCTCGGCCACGTGCTGCACGCTCAGATCGGTTGGATTCATTATCACGCTCAGCAGTTGGACTTGGCGATCAGCGTCTACGAAGAGGTTCTGAAAAAGTACCCCAAGAACAAACAGACCCAGGAAACTCTGGAAAACGCTCAGTTCAGCTTATCGGCCATCTACGTTCAACAAGGAAACATGGAGAAGGGAGAGGCCATTCTGCAAGAAGTGCTGACCGAAGATCCCGAGAATGCCCAAGCGAACAACGATCTGGGTTACTTGTGGGCCGATCAAGGGAAAAACCTGGAGAAAGCCCGTGAAATGATTGACAAAGCCTTGGCTCTGGAGCCAGAGAATGCGGCCTACCTCGATAGCCTGGGCTGGGTGCTCCATAAGCTTGGCCATACCGCAGAGGCCATTCAGAAACTAGAGCAAGCCTGTGGCAAGAAACGCGGCGACGACCCGACGCTGCACGAACATCTCGGGGACTGTTATGCGAAGCTCGGTCGTGCAGACGACGCCAAGAAGACATGGAATAAGGCGTTTGAGTTGCTGGAAAAGAAGAAGTCCAAGGATCAGAAATTGCGCAAGTCGCTTCGGGAAAAGTTGGGACTGTCTCCGGAGTGAGTGGTCTCGACCTGGTGAGGGTGAGCCGGGAATTATCCCGGTTGAGTCGCATCCAGTATTCGAATCGCACCGCTACAGAACTTGCACGACACATTCATCCCGATGAACCGTTCGGCAGCGCGGAGTTCCTGGGTACAGTGTGGGCATGGGGCGTAGACCCCCAGACGCTGGATCGCTGGCGTCCCCACCAGCAGATCAAACGGGTGATCACACAGTCGGCACGAGACCCGCTTGCCACGAAACTTGCTACTGATTCGCAGTTCACGTGTACATTTCGGACACTTGATAAAGTCCCCCACGACCGGAACATCCACCACGGCTAACACCTCGCGCAGTGGGATGAATTCCGGGTACTCGATCTCCTTGGGAGTCAGCTCTGTATTGAGCAGCGCCCGGCAGGTCGCACAGCGGATCAACTTCGCTGGCATCTGATCGCCGCAGTCGGGACATGGTCCACCGGGCCATGCTGGCATCGTTGCTCACTCCTCAAACGTCTGTGGTAGGCTCACTCTGACCCGGGACTCGGACTACGGAACTGACTTGGCTTTCAGACAGGCCAGTGTGTGGAAGCCCCGCAGGTACATTCGCCCATTCGCCACCGCCGGGGTCGAGAATGAATCATCTCCCAGGGGGCTGAAACCATGAAACTTGAATGTGTCGCTGGCATCCACGACGCCCACCATTCCATCTTCGGAAATGCAGTAAATCTTGCCATCGATCGCCACGGGTGATCCCGTGAAGTTCTTGCCGATTCGCTCGAACCAGATGTCCTCCCCAGTCTCTGCATTCACACAGACGACCATGCCATCGTCGGTCCAGAAGAAAAGTCGGCCATTGACGTACAGCGGGGTGGGCACATACGGCAAATATTTCGTACGCGTGTAGACGACCTTCCCTGACTTGTTGTCAGTACCCCACGGGTCTGTGGCCCACATGAACTTTCCGCGCCCCCCTTGACCGCAGACGCCCACGATCAGCTTCCCGGCTTGCATCACCGAACTGCAGGTCCGCAGTTCCACAGGCCCGGTTGACCACAACTGCTGTCCCGTCTGGAGGTCCAGGGCCGTGTGTCCAGAGATCCCGGCCTCGCAGATCAGGACCGCCGGATGCCCCTCGGACTGATAAACCAGGGGGGTCGAGTAGCTCGCTTCTCGGACTTCTCGAATGGACTTCCAGACCTCCTTGCCCGTTGTCCGATCCAGAGCCACGACCAGACTCGGACCGCGCTGGTCGCTACAGAGAATGACCATTTCTCCATGAATGATGGGCGACATTCCCTGACCATGTTGGGTGTCGATCGGTCCCAGATCATACTCCCAGACCGATTTCCCAGCATGCGTGAAAGCCTGGATGAGGTGGTGTTCATCATCACCAAAGGTGATATAGACACGCTCTTCATCCACAGCGGGAGTCGCTGAGGCGTAGCTGTTCTTTTTGTGCAGCCCGTTTTGTCCGAGTTGAATGGAATGTGACCAGCGCTCTTTGCCGCTCAGAGCGTCAAACCCGCGCAGAGTCCGTTCGCCCTGCGGGTCAGAAGTCGCCAGAAACAGAAAATCCTTCCAGACGACCGGAGACGAGTGCCCAATCCCCGGCAACTCAATCTTCCACTCGTAGTCCTGCTCGGACCAGTTCGTCGGCAGGCCCTTCAGGAGGCTGACGCCCGCTCCATGCTCGCCCCGGAACCGAGGCCAAGTTTCCTGAGCCTGTCCGGTCTCACACAGACCGAATAGACACACCCACACCAGCCAGCTGCGCCGCATCATGGACCTCTCCTGGAATCGTTCACGGCAGTCCGTGGTCGGGGTAGAATGACACCCATTGCCGTGGGTTGCAATCCGTGGAGGCCGACTCTTCGATTTTGGTCCACGAACACCGGGGACATGGGCCAGCAGTGGCCGCGCCACTTGCGTGAATCGCCGCGGGGCAGCCAGCGAATCGACCTACTTCTTCTTGGGATCCAGATTTTCGTCCAGTTCTGCGGTCGACACGCTTGATTCGATGCCACCCGTGGGGACTTCCGCCCGGGTCAGCCAGACCATCGCATTGAGGACCGACTTGCGGAAGTCGGCGTTGCCCCAATTGTCGTGAAAGTGCCCCCCCGTGAAGCCGAAGCCGCGCCCACCATCGGCGCGCTCGACCGCCCACATCATCGCCTCGGCACGTCCCGCGTTGCCTTGGATGTGAGGGTAGGGGCCTTTCGGATAGACGTAGGGACCAACGCGGACTGCATCGCTTGGCTCGGCGACCAGGATCGGCTGGAACTTGAGGTCGCCAAGCGTGGCAGCCGTATGACCGGGAATGTCGCCGACGAAGCGCATATTGAAGTACCATTCGTCCTTGACTTGAAATGGCTTCACCCCACGCGTAATCGGGTGTTCCGGGATGACAGCAAAGCTCGGTTCCCAGATCGGGTTGCACGAGAACATGCTCTCGTAGTAGCCGCCGATCCAGCGCTGGAACTGGATTCCGGCTTGATCCTTCACCACTTCGACGCCGTAGTGCATGCAGCCGATCCCGACCCCTTTCTGAGTCCACGCTTCGGCCAGCTTCAGCCGTCGACCGTTCTCCTTCACCAGCTCATGTCCGCCGCCCCCGTCCATATAGAAAACGATCCCGTCGGCCTGGTCGAAAATGGACTCGTCATCAGGCCAGCCGTTCTGCACCACCTCGACTTGAACCAGCAGGCAGTCCTTCAGACACTTCGCCAGCAACTGCGATCCCGCGTTGAACTCGTGCATTCGGGGTGGATGTGAGGGCTGGCCCGCCACGATGACGAGCCGCTTGCGCGGCTCGCCAGCGGTGAGAGCGGACGCCAACATGGCGGCAAAAAAAACTGTGTAGGCGGACCAGAGTCCAGTGCATTTCATGGCAGCTTCCTCAAGGCGAAGGGGCGCGAACTCACTCTTCACGGGAACGGGTCGTACTCGGTTCGTCAGCTTACGGCTCGCTCCAGCGGGGGGCAATCGTGCCAGGGTCAGGCACCACTACGGGCGGGAACGCGGCACCGGCATGCTCTCACGCCACCATCGCCCCGGTGGCCATCCCACTGTGTCGCGGAGGCGGGATCAATCCAAGCGGAAGCCGCATGAAAGGGAGGCACCCTGAGACGACAGAACATGGCCCTCGAAGTCGGGACTGCGTTTTTCATGGATGAGGCCGATCCCCACCAAGTTCAATACGTCAACTCTCGAATGCAATCATCTTGCATCATCACCTCGACGAACTGCTCCTGGTGTTTCGGGGTGCCGTGGACGGTCCAGGTGCTGGTGAGGGCGTCTTCGGTTTTGGTGCGGTGGCGTTCCAGGACCTTCAAGGAACAGTTGCGAAGTGCCCGGTCGATCCGGACCAGATGGTCCGCGTCCTTCGGTGAAAGCACAATCTTGTACGTTCGGGTCTCTCGCAACTTCGAGATCCAGTGCTCCACATCCGGAAACAACAATAGCACCACCAGCACGATCACTGTTCCAATCACCACCAACGGGTATTGCCCCGCACCGATGGCCATTCCGATGGCCGCTGCGAACCAGACGGTCGCGGCAGTGGTCAGACCGCCGACTCGGCCATGTCCGTGCATGATCGCCCCGGCCCCGAGGAAGCCAATCCCCGTCACGATGTTGGAGGCAATCCTCGCTGCCGCACTGGGTTCGATGCTCATCGACAAGATCGTGAACATCGTCGAACCGACCGTGATGAGAATGTTCGTGCGGAACCCGGCGGCCTTGTCCCGGTATTCGCGTTCGGCCCCAATGAGGCCGCCGATCAGGATGGCCGTGAGGAGTTTGGTCAGGATGTCGATGGAGTCTGGAGGCATGGGAAGAGAGGAGGAGGGATTGTGTCGCCTTTTGCTCCGCAAAAGAGCGTCCTTTTGTGGAGCAAACGGCGACAGAGGTTACTGCGGCAGTGGCCGTCCGGCCAGGATCTGGGCGATGTGCATGGTCTTGAGCGGCTTCTTCTGGCGCGAGATCAGGCCCTGCAGGTGCATCAGGCAGGACATGTCTCCGGCGACCATGACCTCGGCCCCGGCTTGCTCGTGGTCGTGGATGCGGTCGTTGCCCATCATGCAGGAGACCGCCTCTTCGGCGATAGCAAACGTCCCGCCGAACCCGCAGCACTCATCGTTCCGCTGCAGATTCACGAGCGTCAACCCCTCGACCAGTTGCAGCAACTGGCGGGCTTTGTTGAAGTCCGGCTCCATCCGCTCACTCGGTCGCCCGAGGCCCAATTCTCGCAGCCCGTGGCAACTGTTGTGCAGGCCAACTCGGTGCGGGAATTTGACATCAAGGCGGTCGAGCTTCACCACATCGGTCAGGAACTGGCACAGCTCGAACGTCTTGGCCTTGAGTTCCGTGAATCCCGGCTGACCTTCCAGCAGGTGGTCGTAATGGTGCGTGACCATCGCCGTGCAACTGCCGCTGGGGCAGACGACGTACTCATACGGGGCGTAGATCTTCAGGAATGACTCCGCCAGCGGGCGGGCGTCCTCCCAACAGCCGGTGTTGGCCATCGGCTGGCCGCAACAGGCTTGGCCGTCCGGGAACTCAACGGAGCAGCCCGCCTGCTCCAAAAGCTCCACAGTGGCCAGCCCCACATCCGGGTAGAACTGGTCGATGTAACAGGGGATGAACAGGCCGATCTTCATGGTGCGGTGAGTGTAGCGGGGGCGGGGGGAAGTTTTCAGTAGTCCGTCGTCAGTTTTCGGGAGAGGAGGAGAGGAGGGGAGCGAAAGCCCACGGGTTGCAACCCGTGGGCCTCCCCACACCCCGTAAACGACATCCTCCGACGCCCAGCAGGGGCAGCCACAAACCAGCCCAGGGCAGAGCGAAATGGCGTCAGCCGTGTAGCGCCGCCCTGGATGAACGGTGTGCGAGGTGTGCGATGCCCTGAAAGGGCGAAACACCCTCACGCAACTGTTTCGCCCTTTCAGGGGTGAGTTCTTCTGACTCGGGCGTGCCCTGGGGCGGCGCTACGCTGTGCCCCAGGCGGATTTGTGGCTGGCCCTTCGGGGGGATGACGAAAGAGGGATTCGCCGCAGATGAACACAGATGAACACAGATTTGGAAATGATAAGACAGCCGGGATGTTCGATCCGCATCTCTGCTGATCTGTGTTCATCTGCGTTTATCTGCGGCTCAACCTCCGGGGAACATCGCTCAAAGAGTGAGCGAGGTTCCTCCGTTGGTTCTCATTCCAAAGCAGAGAATTGGGAACAAGGGATTGACCGGCGGTCAGATTCCGATTGACATCCGGTCCCAGCCTGCCAGAATCGTGGCCAGTCCAGAATGCCTCGATCCTTCGGGGGATGCCTCCCAGCGAGTAATCCTGTGATCGGCGGAATTCGCGTCTGTGATAGACAGAAGCGAATTCTGCCTAACCCGAGTTATCCGTC
>JANOKO010000723.1:0-2783 GCA_031419335.1 Planctomycetota bacterium | reverse complement strand
GGTATTCAGCCGAGAGATACCTCCCCGTGAACCTTCTACCGTAGGCACCCAGGTAGCCCAAAGCGGCAACCAATCCCGGTGAGCAGGGGAATGCTAAAAGGCCCCAAAGCGAGCCAACCGAGTCCACCCCGCGCGATCATCAACCCCGTAAGGTATTCGCCCAAGTGCCGCCGCTGCGGCTCACATGCAATCAAGTCACCAAAATCACGAGTCGCTTCCTGAACCACCTGAGTCAAATCCATGATCCCCGGCATGACTCGACCCTCCCTGGTTGCCCTGCGCCCGCCACAAAACCGCCAATATTGACCTCAAATCCCTTGTTTTCCCAAGATCAAATCGAAGATTGCAGCAGTCCAGTCAATGAGAAGCTGTTGTTTCCAAGGGCTTCCCGGTTTTTGTGATCCAGAACGTCTGCACCGCATGCGGTTCCGCTGAGGCCGACGATGTTCGGATTTGAATTTCCATTTTGAGCACTCCGAAGGGAACCTGTTCGCTGAACCAGACATTCCGGGTATAGTGGCGGGCGGGTTGGCCGCTGGTGGATGGTTCGAGGACGTAACCATAGGCTTTATGACAGACGAGGGCGTCCTGGTGAATCGCGGTTCGCAGGTATTGGATGGCGGAGCTGAAATACGGAGCGGGGGTCGGCAGGCCGCCGATCAGCCGAATCGCGTCCTTGGCCGGACGCGTGGTCTCCGGGCCGATCATGATGCACTCGGTGATCGGCTTTCCCGCCAGGAACGAACTTCGGTTGATGAAGATGGATTCCCTCACCCGACCATCGTTCCAGGCAAAGTCGATCCGCCGCAGGGGCATTCCCGCCGAACCGGCGGGGCCACCATCACTGATCCGCAGCGTCTCTCGCCCCTGCGTCGCGGAGTCGGTCGTGAACTCGACCCAGTAATCCGGATCGGCCTGTTCTCCATCTGGCAGCGTGTAGATCCAGCTGTAAACGGGGCGCGGGAGTTTCGGCTTGGGATCGCTGTAGTCGATCCAACCCGCCTTCTCCATGAAGGTGAACAGAGACGACTGTCTCCACGGCCCATCGCTCGGGCACCAGGCCGAGACGACCGACAGTGCCAGTGTGGTCAGGACAGCGACTCGCCCGAACCGGTGCTTTGCCACAGCCTCAATCGCGGGCAGCATGACCAGTACCCACGCCGGGGCGAGCCACAGCATCCACCGCAAGGCGACGCTGACTCCTCCGTAGTTGTAGTTCTCCGTCTTGAGCAAATAAAAGGCGAACACGATGAAAGACACCGACCCAATGAGGAACGGCCAGCGACTTTTGTCATCGGTGGACTCGCGGAACTTGGGTACAGCCCAAGCCACCAGCGTCCACAGGAACGCGGGTGTCAACGAAAACCACCCGTGGTGCCCGATCGTGCAGTGCAGTAAATAAGTTCCGAATCCATCCCGATTGGCGTCGACCCCCTTGGGATCCATCCAGTAGCTGGGGACTCCCTCGTGGACGAAGCGATACTTCTCGGAGCCATAGAAGGAATAGAACGGCCTCCAGCCGCCCGTGGCCTCGTAGTTGGTCCATAAGAAGAGCCCGATCGGAATCAGAAACGCCACCCCCATCAGGCTCCAATTCGAACGGGGCACCTGACTCCAGAGCAACAAGAAGATCAGCCCTACGAATGCCGCGGAAGGCAACTCGTTGCAGATCCCAAACCCCAAGGCCACCCCTGCCAGAGCGAATTCCCACTTGCCGTGTGCCTCCCGGTGTATGCGGTCGATGGCCCAGATGGCGATCATCAGGCTCGTGGCTGCAATGGTGTGGTTGTTAAACACCGCCAGGAAGGGAGAGAGTAGCGTGCCACCTGATAACAACGTCATCGCAAACAGTTGAGCGAAGGGGTCAGGAGTTTTCACTGCCAGCATTTTTCTCCACAGTATCAGCGCGATCGTCATCGGTACGATGTTGATCAGAAACAGCAGTATGCGCGTCACGGTGAGGAGGTGGGTATCCAGCGTCCACCCCGTGGCAAACTTCAGTACGCGATACATCTGAGCCACGATCCAAGGCAGGAGCGGCGGCTTGGTCGAGTAGAAGTGCTCTGCGTGCTTGACTTTATCGATGGTGTCCCAGCTCTGCTTGGAGAGGGGATCTCGTTTCAGCCGGGCCTCGTCGATCTGGTAGGTCTGCTTTTCGGTCACCGACCAGACTGTACACCACCGCGACCTGTCGTTCGCACTGTTCAGTGGGCCCGTGGACAGCAACCGCGCCGTCGCCATCGACATCCCGAGCAGGATGATGAGCAGCCCGGCCCACCGCACTGCTGCGGAGGTTTCATCGGGTTCAGTGGCGGGTGGACCGGGTCGCGGATCTTTAGCCAACGCACAACCTCTGCGAAGCGGAAAGGAACGGTTCGACCGGGAGGATATACGTAACCCCGCCGTGGGGGGTAGAGCGCCCTGATTGGAGGCCACGGCATCGCATGGATTCGCACTGCTGTCGTGGCTCACGATCACCTTCCCTTCCGCTGCTCCGTCCACTAGCGTTAGGCTTCAGCCGTCTGCCTCCCCAAACTACCCCCACCGTGAAAGACAGTCGATGTCCGACACCACTGACAGCTCCAAATTCCGCACAGCACCGGAAGAGATCTCCGGTATGCCTTCGGGGATCCCGTTCATCGTCGGCAACGAGGCGGCGGAGCGGTTTAGCTATTACGGGATGAGTGCGATCCTGTTCGCGTTCATGACCAAATACCTGACTGATGTCAACGGGGCGAACGCCCTCATGTCCAAGGAGGATGCGACCGCCTGGGTCCATTCGT
>JANOKO010000722.1:0-2629 GCA_031419335.1 Planctomycetota bacterium | reverse complement strand
CTGTGACATGGGTGCTTCCGGCAGCGTTATTGGGGCTGACACTGGCGGTCCCGCTAACGATCACAGCGAATACCGATTCGATGGATGCTTTCAAGCTGTGGTGGGCGATCGCGCGACTGGTCTGCCTCGCTTGCCCCGCGTACTCGGCCATCTTTCTGTTGCTCGGGATTATCAATCCCCGGCGCGCGATGGTTCTGGCTGTGGCCTACTCACTGATCTTTGAACTCATGATCAGTTTCGTACCTGCCGTCATCAACAAATTGACGGTGCAGTATCGACTGCGTTCGCTCTTGGTCGACTGGTGCGACCTGCCTTTACCGAGTACACAGAACCAGGGGGTTCTCGCTCTGATCGGAAACACATCACCGATCGTACACGTTCTCGTTTTGATCGTCATTCCCCCGGTGCTGCTTGCCGCAGCGGTGGTTCTGCTGCGCTGGAGCGAGTTCTCTTCAGCAGCGGAATCAGACGTGTGAACTTGGGATTGCAACACGAGCCAGCATGCGTCGCCCACTTCACGGGAGGGTGTCACGTTGCCGGTTCGTCGAACGAGATACCCGCGTACACATCGGTCAGCGGAATCTGGACAGGGACCGTCGTGAAGGCCAGCGTCGCCTCCAGACCGACGAACGAAACGAAACCCCACGAGCCATCGGCCAGGCGGACGAAGCGCTCGATCACCGCTTCGTCTTGAGCGACGAGTACATACTCTTTCAAGCTCGGTATCTGTTGATAGTTGCGAAACTTCGCACCGCGGTCGTACTTCTCGGTGGACGGAGACAGCACTTCGACAATCGCGGTGGGGTTGATGATCGTGTGGGCGTCCTCGGGGTCGAACTCGGGCGGACCGCACACGATCAACAGATCTGGATAGGTATACAGGCCCGTGCGACTCACGAGTACCCGTTGATCGGCAGAGACCGCGCGACACGGCCCGCCTTTGAGCCGACCAAAAAGTTCTCCACTCAGATTCTCACGGATGAAGTTATGTCGCGGGCTGGCCCCGGCCATGGCGAACATCTCACCGTGGAAGAATTCGCTCTTGAATTCCGCACGGCTTTCGTGGGCCAGGTATTCGCGGGCTGTCAACTGGGTCTTGAGCAGTGCGGTCATGGTCTTGTTCCTCCCGTGGTGGCGTCAGGCGAACGGCCAGTGTAATCTGATCCGCCAGACTTCCGAAGCCTTCGGAGTCCTCGGAAGCCTCTTGGTACAATACCAGATCAGGCGGCATCGCCCATCTCTTCAATCAGGGCGATGGAATCGGCTCGAATCAAGATCCGTCTGGAATCTTCGGACTCGAACACCGCCATGCAGGACAACTGATGCGGAATCACCCCATTCGCGGAACTGGATTCGGTGAAACCGACAAATCGCACTTTTTGTAAGGTCCGGCCAGAACGCAATTGCACACTCACCCACTTGTCTTTTCGCACAAAGTCACTGACGGCGACAATCCCGGACTTGTGGACCGCGCGCTTGAAGTAACCCAGACTCGTGAAGAAGACCGCCAAAATCATGATGCCCGCACAAAGTGCAGCCACGTATCCGAAGGTCTGGTAGAACGTGTCCATGTGTTGCATGCTTCCTGTCGAACCAGACTCACAGAACCTCGCTCAAAAGCGGAAGATTGGGGACGAGAGGGACACCGACCTCCTCTAGGATTGTACCCATTCGGCCACATCGTCACTTCCAGGAAGAGTTCATTCATCGGCGGGCTTCGCTTCGCCGTACAGGTAATCGTCCAGCCGAGACGACCAATCCGCAGGACCGGAAAGATGCAACGAACGCGCCACGCGGAGCAACGATGCCGGTGCTTCTTCGACCGTTGGTTTCACGGTGACGACCAACTGCACACGAGTATCGGGCTTCAACTCCACATTTTCCGTGGGGCGAAAGACCTTTCCGTCGAACGTGGCTTCGAGGATTTGGCTCATGGTTACGTTTCCTTGCGACAGGCTCAGCAAATATCAGGATAACCGATGTGGTTGTCATCCACACTGGCAACTCGAATCAGGAGGGTGGTCATCGGGGACCTCTGTTGTTCTCTGATCTGAGCGGTCATGAAAGCGACATTCGGGGCACCCTGATATTTCACTTCTCAACCCGGCTTTGCCAGATGGACGGATCTCGCGCGGTGTGAAAGATCGACATCACAACCACCCGCTCGGGTTCCTCATGGAAATACACGCAGTACGGAAAGCTTGGTACGAGCGCCTCTCGCATGCCAGGAAAGACCATCGGATAGAAGTCTGTCTGGACGCCAATCTGATCAATGACCCGCTGGACAGACGCGGTGAACGCGGCCCCGAGTCCAGCCCGGCGGTGCTCGTACCAGTCCGACGCATGGTCAAATTCGACGAGCGCAGCCCGGTGAAAGACGACAGGCAGGCTCATGGCTGGAACCGGGCGAGGGCGTCGGCACTGATCTTTTCCCAGGGAACGACATCCGTCGGGTTGGCGGCATGGTCTGCCAACCGATTCTCCAACTCCTTCTGTTGCGCCAGAGAGAGCAATGGCGTATGCGTTTCCGTGGGGATGCTGTCCCAAATGGTGGTCGAGAGAGCGATGCGCTCCTCCTCACTCATCAGGTCGATACCCAATGTTTTCTGGGTTGGGATCATTGTGATTA
>JANOKO010000721.1:0-10929 GCA_031419335.1 Planctomycetota bacterium | reverse complement strand
CTCGGGCACTTCCACGCGCGTCGTCTCGGTGGCCAGCCGGTGGGACCGTTCAGTCGAAAAGATTGAACTCGACCTCTCTGGCGAATCCCCAATCGAAATCGGTCGCCTGCAAGTCCAGCTGTCGTTTGCCCCGCACAAGCAACTGGTCCTCCCGGGTGGGAAGAAGCTGCTGGTGGCGGACAATCATGCGGGGAAGTTGGCGGTCATCGATATCGAGAGTTGGACGATCGACGCCATCCGCCCGTTGAATGCTCACAACATTCGGGGTCTGGCTCTGTCGACGGATCGGGAGTCGGTCCTCATTGCGCATCAGATTCTGAATCAGCAAGTCACGACGGGCCATGATGCGGTCCGCGACGGGACGCTGATGCAGAACGTCGTCCGCGTGGTCCCGCTGGCCAAGCTCTACGACCCGCAGGCTCTGCTGCCGGTCCATGTGCGGACGATCTTCCTCGGGCGAGCGTCTGACGGAGCCGCTGACCCGGCGGACATTGTGTATGACTCGGCGGGGAACCTGTGTGTGGCTCTCGCCGGAGTCGATGAGATGGCGCTTATCACCACCAAGGGGATTGAGAAACAACGCCCGATGGTGGGACGCCGACCCACGAAGATACTCCCCTGCCCCGACCGGCCCGAGGTCCTGGTCGTCAACACGTTTGGCGACTCGCTCACGCTGGTCAACACCAGTCAAGCCCGCGTGCGGCGCGTGATCTCACTCGGCCCGCAATCCGAACTGACCCGCGCCGAACGCGGCGAACTCCTGTTCTTCGATGGCCGCGTCTCCTTCGAAAACTGGATGAGCTGTCACAGTTGCCACACCGATGGACACGCGAACGGACTGCTGGCCGATACGCTGGGGGACGGCACCGCCGGGACGCCAAAGCGAGTGCAGACGTTGCTCGGTGGTCGCGATGCGAACCCCTGGGGCTGGACCGGCGAGACGCGGGAGTTACACGAGCAAGTCTCGAAGTCGATCCGCAGCACGATGCAAGGTCCGGTCCGCCCGCAGACTCAAGTGGTCGACCTCGTCACTTACCTGCACACGCTCTCCCCTGCCCCACCGCTGTCCCCCGCTACGGATGACCCAGCGGATCGAACGCTTCTGGATCAGGGGCGAACTCTCTTTGCGACTTCGGGATGCATCCGCTGCCATGTTCCGCCGCTCACGTACACCTCGGACAGCAACTTCGATGTTGGAATGCACGATGAGGCCGGACGCCAACAGTTCAACCCACCATCCTTGCGCGGTGTCAGCCAGCGTGACAGCTTGTTCCACGATGCGCGGGCCAAGACACTCGAAGATGTGCTGGAGCAGGGGCACTTTGTCCAGACTCCACTGAGTCGCGACGAGCAGGCGGCCCTGTTGCGGTTTCTGAGGAGCCTGTAGTTTTTCAAGGAGTGAGTGAAGGGGCAGACGACGGATGATGGCAGGCACACAGGTTAGCTCAGCCGAGGGCCTGAAATGCCATCCTACGGGCGGGTACTGATCCTGACTCCGCGGAGAGCCAATTGCCGCAGCAGTTCCTCGGGACCAGTAAAGAGTTCAGCCTGGAACCCATACTCCCGACCCTTGGCCACATACTCTGGGATATCATCGGTGTAGAAGGCTTCGCAGGGCTCGCACTGGATCGCGGCGAGGGCGGCCTCGTAAATTGGTGGATCGGGCTTCATCGCTCCAGCCTCAAACGAGACGACGCAGTGGTCAAACGGCTCCAGAAAGTCGTATCGTGCTTTGATCCAGTCGAAGTGCGAGACCGTGGTATTCGACAGCAATACGAGTCGGTAGCCCTGCTCTTTCAAACTGCGGATGATCGGCTGCATCTCCAGAATGGGATCAAAGATGTCCGAAGAAGCACGCCTCAATTCATCCAAGTTGAGGGGCTGACCGACGAATGCAGACAACTGATGACAAAACTCCTCCTCGGTGATCTGTCCCCGCTCAAATTCCCATTGCAGTCCCGAATCCATCAGCAGCTTCTGGGTCATCTCGCCGCTCGATCCACAGAGCTGGGCGATCTGTTGGCACATGGTGTCGTGCGAAAAACGGGTCAGAACGTTTCCCATGTCGAACAGAAAAGTGCGGATCATGGGAAGCCTTGTTATCGCTGGGGGAGAGATCCCGGTGGAAACTCAGTTTGACCCTCGGATTCCCCATGCCGTACACTGCTGCACGTGAATTCCGGAAGTTAAACTGCGCTGGCTGTGTCCCTGGCAGATGCTTTGAGGCATCCGAGGTGTGCCGAGGTGTCGGTGCGGACGCTACCACGAATGATCAGGGAGTGGAACGGATGCCTGCTGAATTTGGCGACGATGACGATCCTCTGGGGCCGCAGACGATGCGCGGTCAGGAGTGGCCCTGCCTGCACCAGTTTTGCGTGTTCATGGAGAATCGCGTCGGTAAGCTTCACGATTTACTGCGGAAATTAGAGCGGCATGACCTCCGCGTGGCGAGCTTGAGCATCGTCGATTCGGTCGACTTTGCGGTCGCCAGGCTGCTGGTGGACCATGTCGACCATGCTCGGGAGATTCTAAGCCTCGGCGGCCATACTTTTACCGAAGCCGATGTCATTGGGGTGCAGTTGCCACAATCCAGCCAGCCGTTTACGGAAGTACTTCAGACTCTGATGAGCGCTGAGATCAACCTGCATTACATCTATAGCATCCCACAGGTCCGCAGCGGCCGCCGCGCGGCCGCCATTCATACCGACAACCTCGATCAAGCGATCGAGGTCTTGAAAAAGCAAGGGTTCGACCTGCTGACGGAAGACGATCTGCAGTTTGATGGAGACTTTTTCTAGTGACGCTCTGCCGTACTTTCCCAGGTGTCACGAGCGTCTCGGCAGGCCGTCTGCCTCGAAGGGGTCTGGTATGACAGTCATCCCGGGAACGGGATCGATCAGTCCTGCAACTTCACACTGGCGGAAGCGCTGGCTGGCCTTGTCTCCCGCTTGGAAAGGACTGCTTCTGGGCTGCTGTTCAGCGCTGTGCTACAGCTTGGCGAATGTGGGACTACGTTACGTTGCCGTGCGGACCGATCTGAACTGGGCGATGTGGGTGGCCGCCTGGAAAGTGATGCCCACAGCCGTGGCCGGTTGGATCTTGATCACCCGATCCCGGTGGCGGGGTCGACCACTTACCTGGCCCCGAGACGTTCTTTGGACACTGATCCTCAATGGGCTGGTGATGCAGTTCTGTGGCAATGTGCTGTTTCAATATAGTCTGAGTCGGGCGGGCTTGGCGTTGACGGTGCCCTTGTGTTTTGCCTCGTTGATTACGACCAGTGCGATCCTGGGGCGCGTGATCTTGCACGACCCGATTCGGCCCCGCACTCTGGCCGCCATGGGGATGTTGATGGGGGCCGTGGTTTTACTGAGCCAGGGGACGCGCGGATCGTCGACGACCTCCGAGGCAGACTGGATGTCCGCGACACGCGGCGCTGCTGCTGCTCTGGCCAGTGGAATTGGGTTTGCCATCTCAGGGATTGTTGTCCGGCGTTCCATTCGCCGAGCGGTGCCGATCTCGTTCGTGCTGGGAGTTTCCGCCACAATCGGGATGCTCCCGGCGGTGTTCGCAGTGGGCAACCAAGGGTGGGAGCCACTCTCACGAGTGCTGGATGGCGGGGGTCAATCTGCGTTGTTGGCGACTGGGATTCTGAACGCGATGGGGTTCTTCGCGGTCTCAGAAGCGATGCGCTACCTGCCGGTGGTGCGGGTGAACCTCATCAACGCGAGCCAGGCCGCTCTCGGGGGACTGATGGGGGTGATGCTGTTTCACGAGATTCCGACTTGGTGGCTGGTGGCTGGTACGCTCACGACCATTTCGAGTCTGGTGGTGCTGGGAACAGAAGAGACGTAAGTCATGCGGCTGGGCTTGTTTGACCGGTGGTAGTGGCAACCCGTCATTCAGGTACTGTCGATGGCTGGCTGAACTTCATTCACTGTTCCAATTCGTGGAGCGCTCGGGTGACAGGCTGGCGGCACTCCTGTTCGCGTTCCAGAAGTCCCCCGCCTCGTCACGAAGTTGCAGGAGGTCTCCGGTGCTTCTCGTTGTGCCACCATCCGCGTCGAAACGGGAGCCTGGAACGCGATTCCCTGGTTGACTTCTCTCGAATTCCGCGTAGGCTTCCCGGTGACAGAATCGATGCAATCGAGTGGTCCATCATCAGCCTGTTGAACGGCGTGGTGTTGGTGTCTCGCTCCGGCACGTTCACGGGCGTGAGGCCCGTGCCACGTGGCATGTTCAACGGGCCACCCCAGGCCGTCAACAGAAATGAAAGCAGCGAATGCGACGGGTGACTTCCGACTGGTGCGTGGATGTCGATTCGACCTATGAGGAATGGGTCGAGGATGGCAGCTTGGTCTTCGCCAAGGCGGGGCGGACGATCTGGATTGATTGCTGGGGCGATGGCGACGAACCGTCACGAGAGGAGATTATTGCGCTCGTAAAAACAGAAGCTTCGCCTGACCGGGACGATTTGTTTGAATCGGATGTGGATGAGGTTTATCGCTACGCATATCGCCTCGTGGAATTTGAAGACGGTGCCCGACGTTTCGCGGTCTATGCCTTTGCCGTCGTGGAGGGGAGTTACCTGCAAGTCTCCCTCTACTTTGACGATCCGAAGGACAAACCGTGGAGTGAGGGGTTCGCCCGCAGCTTGGCATATACTCCGATAGAACCTTCTGAGTTCTCGGACGAAGAAGAGTAACCTGGGCGGCACTCGCCGCTTGGCCAACGCCTTCTGGGGACTGGCTCGATTCCGTCGGGCATTCCAGGCTTCCTCATGTAGGAATTGCAATCTCCCGTGCGCGCTCCGGCAATAATTGCAGATTGACCTTGGTAGCTCATTTTCGTGAGAGTTATAGTCGTAATCGTCGCAGTGGGATGGACTCGATCCACAGCTCAAGCTGGCTGTGGGACTCCAGTCCAGTGTGGTGACCGCCTTGGTGTGGTCTCCGCAGTCCACGAAAGATGACCCAACATTCACGCAGGGAGGCGTCACATGGAACGAGTGTTCATCGTCGGAATCGATTCAGTCGTAGGTGCCAATACCGCAGCCCACGCAGCGGAACGGCAGACCGTCGCTGGGGTGTGGCTCGACGCGGAAGTTGAGATCGAGGGCTGTCACTGCGAACCGGCACAACACGGAGTCAGAATCGTCGAACAGATTCGCGAGTTCCAGCCTGATTGCCTGATCTATTGTGGACCCGAGTCCGGGTCCAGCTGGGAGTACTCGAGTGGACCCCGAGTTGTTCAGGCCGGTGCTGACCTCGCGGCGAACTGGGCTGCGGCAGCACAGCAGGTTGGAGCGGGGTTTGTCATGATCTCCTCGGACGCTGTGTTCACGGCCCCCTGGATGTTCCATGATGAGTCGAGCGAGACGTTTTGTGACAGCGCCGCAGCTCGGACGATTCTTAAGAGTGAACGGCAGGTGCTGACCGCTCATTCGCAGGCTCTCATCATTCGCACCAACGCCTTTGGCTGGTCGCCGACCGGAGAGGGATTGATTGAGTCTTTGTACCAGCAGATCGAAGGAAACCGAGTGGTCGACCAGGATCACATCCGCCACGCCACACCGATTCTGGCTTCCGATTTGGCCGACATCATCGAACGTGCGGTCTCCGAAGGTCTGTCCGGGATCTATCATGTTGCCGGAGCCGAGCGAGTCAGTCCGATGGCTTTCGCCCAGCGGCTTGCCGACCAGTTCGACCTCCCCTGGCTGGCGATGCGTCAAGAGTCGATGCTGGCTGATCGCCCTGTCGGATTTGGTGCCAGCGAGAGTTCATTGCAAACAAAAAAGATCCGCAAGGCCCTGTGTGTTGCCATGCCGATGATCGCCGAAGGACTCGACCGCCTGAGCCGGCAGCAAGTCGATGGGCACCGCGACAGGTTGCTCCCGCAGAGCCAGACAGAATTGCAGCGTGCGGCATAGGGCCAACGGCCCTAGAAATCGTCCCGTAGCCTGGACCCCAGGTCCGGGCGAAACGGACCAGGGGGTCCGTTCTACGGGTAGGCGATCCGTAACCGCTCGCCAAATGACTTGATGACTGCCGCTTTCCTGCGCGGGAACCACAGTGTGTTATTTCTGAAGGATCTCTTTCAACGCAGAATCGATGTCGGGGTTCAAAAACTGATAACCAGCCGCTTGCAACCGAGTCGGGATCACGCGGGTCGATCCGAGGATCAGATCGTCTGCCATGGGGCCCAGAGCCAGCCGGGCCACGAATGCGGGTAGTGGGAATAGCGTCGGGCGATGCAGGGCGTGTCCCAGAGATTTCGTAAACTCGCGGTTGGTCACAGGGTGCGGAGTCACAGCGTTCACAGGACCATTCAGCTCTGTGTGCTGAAGCGCAAAGCGAATCATGTGGGCCGCTTCTTCCACAGTGACCCAGCTCCAGTATTGGGATCCAGGACCGACAATTCCTCCCAAACACATTCGAAACGGCAGCAGCATTTTGGCCAGCGCCCCACCCTCCCGGCTCAACACCACCCCCAGGCGCAGGTTGACAACTCGCACTCCGTGCCGGGTGGCGGGCTCGGTCGCAGCCTCCCAGTCGCGGCAGACCTCAGCCAGAAAGCCTGAACCGACTGTAGAGTCTTCCGTCAGCACCTCTTCTCCCCGATTCCCATAGAAACCGATCGCGCTCGCGCAGACGAATGACTTCACCAGGCCCTTGCTGGCTGCTGCGCCTTCTGCCAAGAGTCGGGTGCCTACGACGCGGCTGTCGCGAATTCGTTGCATTTTCTCAGCGGTCCAGCGTCCATCGCCAATGTTTTCCCCCGCCAGATGGACAATCGCCTCGATCCCCGCAAGTGTGCCGTGCGGGAGTTGCTGCGCGGCAGGATCCCATTGTCGCTCTGTTGTGCTTCGCGGAGACCGCCGAGTGAGGGTCATGACCTCATGGCCGCTCTGTTTGAGCAGAGGAACCACAGATGAACCGACGAGGCCCGTGGCTCCAGTCACCAGTATGTTCACGAGCGTGTCCCGATCTGAGTGGAGGTCCGGTCATGGCCGGGAGGGCCAGAAGCAACTTGTACACTACGTCTGAAAGTATGTCCGCAAATGTCACAGGGGTGTAACTGTGTTACACCCCTGAATTCGACATTGAGACATTGGGCGACGCCCACTCGTTGATGCCAGCTACGTGGCCAGCTTGAGACGTAGTTCGGCCATCCGGCGAGAGATGTCCTCGGCCAAGGAAGACCGAGCGACTTGCGCTAGCATAAACGCCTGCGAATCGAGTTCGATTGCCTGACGGTGGCATTCGATTTCGCTCCGCAATGTTCGCAGTTCACTCGCCAGAGTGATGGGAATTGTCAGGATGGCGTCCATGGTCGCACCCGTGTGAGACTCTCAGAATGCCGCTGACTGCCAGCTCATGGCGGTACGTGCTTCTGTTCGAGTCATGGCATGAGATCGGCATATTACGCCGCCACGCTTTGGGAAATGGACACTCTAGGTAAGATATGTGATCTGGTTAAAGGCTGACGATTGTGTAATCGTTCCCGGCGGCGCAATCGCTACCGCTGCCAACGGTTGGACCACCTTGGTACGCTGTGCAGTCACGTGTCTCCGTCTGATTCACTCGTGGTAAACACATTCCCTTTCGTGGACAGCATTCACCCCGACGCTTTTGCACTGTTGAACTCGGCCCCACTATGACTCCCACCCGCCATTGGTCATTCTCCTCCTGCGGTCAACTCGCCTTCGGTTGGGGGTCGATTCGTGAATTGGGGGCAGCGGTCCGTCGGCACGGCTGGCAGCGAGTGCTGGTCATGTGCGACCCGGTGATCGCCCGGCTGCCGATGTTGGAGATGGTCATGGAGCCACTCCGCCGAGCCGGTGTTGAACCGATTCTGTTCAACGAAGGCGAAGCCGAGCCCTCGATCACGGCCGCGCAGCGCGGGATCGCCGCAGCTCGCGAGGTCCAGCCGGATGCGATCATTGGGCTGGGTGGAGGCAGCAACATCGACCTCGCCAAGATGACTGCTGTGGTTACTCGCCACGGAGGCACGCCCCAGGACTACTTTGGCTTCGACAAGGTGCCTGGCCCAGTGGTTCCGCTTATCGCGATCCCCACGACAGCGGGCACCGGCAGTGAAGTCTCACACTCCTCAGTGCTGACTGACACGGACAACGCGGTCAAGGTCAGTACGCAGAGCCGCTACTTGCGTCCACTTCTCGCGATCGTCGACCCAGAGTTTACGCTCTCTTGCCCGCGCAAGGTGACAGCGGACAGCGGCATCGATGCCCTGACGCATGCGATCGAAGGCTATACCAACACACGGTCGGTGGATCTGGCTGTTCCGATTGATGAGCCCTTCGCTTATGAAGGCAAGAACCCCTTGAGTGATCTCTTCGCCGAACGAGCGATCCGTCTGATTCACCGCTCTCTTGTCACCGCGGTTGAGTCTCCGACCAACCGCTTGGCCCGTGAGGAGATGGCCCTCGCGGCAACGCTCGGGGGCATGGCGTTTTCGAATAGTGGCGTGGCCCTTGTTCACGCGATGGAGTACCCGATTGGTGGGGCCGTCCACTGTACCCACGGCGAGGGGAATGGCCTGCTGCTGCCACACGTGATGCGTTATCTGCGCGATGTACGCGCTCGTGAACTGGCCGAGATTGCAGGGTTCCTCGGCGTCGAGACGAACGGGATGTCCGAAACCGAAGCCGCCGACTCTGCCATCCTCGCGGTGGACTCTCTCCGCGAACGGATTGGGGTTCCCGCCCGCCTCTCCGAGCTGCACGTCACCTCGCAGCAACTGCCCCATCTGGCTCACAAGGCCCACAGCATCACCCGTCTGATGCTCCTCACCGCCAAGCGACCGAGTGAGGCCGACATTTTGGGAATTTATGAGCGAGCGCTGTAATCACACCTCATTTGCACTTGCTGCCAGTCTCGTGGTAGCAGATGTGCGAGGAAACCGGTGGCCATTAAACAGCCCACTCCAAAACTGAATGGTGTGGCTGGCACTTCCGCAGGAGGCCACGCCAAATATGAGCGTCAAAGCCATCGCAGCATCCCGCTCAAGAGGGCAATACGATGGATGAAACGGTTTTCTCGCTACACCCCGGCCAGGATGGGTAGTGACATCAGCAACTGGCCATCATCGTGGGAGGAGCCGATGTTCGGCTCCTCTGCCAGGACGGTGTCGATAAAGAAGTAGAGCAGCTTGCGGAGAGCCTCGGACTCGACGCTATCGGCCAGGGCCTCGGCTCGCGAGCGGGACTTCTCAACCAATTGCTCGGCGGCCTTGAAGGCTCCGGTGGTGGTGAAGATGCGGCGGAGGCGGGCCAGGCGCAGGGTGTCCTCGCCGTTGTTTTCGAAGATGTCGCGGATCTCCTGCTTCTGGGCGGGTGTGGCCGCTTGCAGGGCCAGAGCCAACAGGACGGTCGGGCGGAGCGAGAGCGCATCCTGTCCGGCGACCATCTTATTGTGGTTATCGCCCTCCCAGTCCTTGAGGTCGTTGAGGATCTGGAACCCGACGCCGACCTGCCGACAGAACTGCGGGACCATCTCTTCGTATTTGCCCATCGGACCGGCCATGCGGAGGCCCGCGTAGAGCGCGGCCTCGAATGCCGGAGAGGTCTTGAGGGCATAGATCTGCAAGGCATCCAGAGCCGTCATCGACCAGTCGGGTGAGTCCTTCCAAGCCATCTCGGCCCCTTGGCCATCGCACAGGCGGATGTGGGCGTTGGCCATGCTCTCGATAATGTCGCAGGCCACATCGGTGCCGAGATCGCCTCGGCTGGAGTTGACCAGTTTGTACCCCAACCCGATCAGGTAATCGCCAATGTTGATCGCCGGCCCCATGCCGTGGCTGCGATGGAGGGTGTCGCGACCGTAGCGGAAGAGGTCGTCGTCCTGAATGTCGTCGTGGACCAGCGACGCCTTGTGGAACGCCTCGATGGCCATCGCCACCCGGCAGACCGAATCACTAAACGTGACGGTATCCCCGGTCGCATTGTGACCTTCACGGGTCAGGGCATCGAACGCTGCCAAGGTGATAAATGGTCGGAATCGCTTCCCGCCGTTGGCCAGCCAGTCGTACGCCACGTCCTCGGTCAGACCCAGCGGACTGCGCGCCTTCTCCGGAGTCTTACTGCGTACGCGGGGCAACAGACGCTCGAAGTCGTCCGTGAACAGCTTGTTCCCGGCCCGCATCAGCGGCACGTAGCTGTTGGTCTCGGGGGACGGCAGCGGTTCATACTTGTCGAGCACTTCCCAGACCCAGCTTTCATCGAGTGAGGTGTTCTTGCAATCCCCGCTGTGCAGCGGGACGGCGTACGACGGCACACCGGCGAGGAGGACCTTGTCGATCGCCTTCTCCAGGACGTTGAGGCAGGCCACCCCCAGAATCCCGTCTATGTATCCTTCGACGATAATCTTGAGGACAATCGGCGACCCTTCGGCGACCAGCACCTTGTAACCCAGTTGTTCCGCGCGGACCTTGTAGTCGGCGATGGAGCAGGCCCCGCACTTTTCGCAGTCAAGCCCGAACTGGTCGTACTCCGCCGGACAGCCTTCGGCGTGCTTCAAGCAGTGCGGCAACAGCAGCATCCGCCGCTCGAACGGCACCGCCATGAACTGCCGTTTCCAGAACGCATTCCCCAGCAGCACCATCGCGAACCCGAGGTATTTCTCCGGAAGACTTTCCTCCGCCAGGAACTTGCGGCCCAGCTGTTCGAGGTCGTCGCGGGTGAAGGCGTGGTTGCGATCGACCGACTGCATGAAGCGGTCGGCAACGGCGTTGATCTGATTGCGTTGAGCCAGCGTCTCGGGCACGGCCTTGAGGTGGCTGGTGCTGCGACGGGCCTTTTTCACCGGGACGGGATCGTCGTCGACTTCAGTCTGAACATCAGTGTGCATGTGAGTCTCCGCAACGGCAGTCTGTGACGATCCGATCGAGTACCTCTCGTCGAGACCGACG
>JANOKO010000720.1:0-1579 GCA_031419335.1 Planctomycetota bacterium | reverse complement strand
GGCGAGGTCGTTCACAGCGGGGGGGGTGGCTTCGGCGGCGGCTGTGGCCCAATGGGGTATCGTTTAAACTTCGGTGGGATCGGCTTCCCGCCTGTCAGACATACGTTAAGAGACGACTGGCTGGAAGCCTATCCCACGGGGGGCGAATGCCCGCGTTCCGGCGTATTGGCCACGGGCGTCGACGAGCAACTCTGTGATCGCGACCAGCGCGGGAGACTGCCCCGGAGTGATCTGCCACTGGATGCCGATCTCGGCCTCGCGTGGTAGCCACCACTCCCAGGAGACAACGCCATCACGAGCGAGTCGTTGCTTGACCCACTGGCTGTCCGCGTTCGAGATGACCGGCCCTCGTCCGAGGACACGCTCGCGGGCGGCGTGGCTCCAGTTGGCCTTGATGACCCACGCAGTGGTCGCGGGAAGACGTTCGATGATGGCCAGTACCTCGCCCAACTTCCGGCAGAGAGTGGCGAAGTCCCAGTCGTCAGCGGGCGGCTCTTCGAGAGGAACAGAGTATTCGCGGCTGTTGACCAGACGGACCACATCGAGCGGCGGAGACTCGACGACCAGCCCGTGCTGCTCTCCGAATTCGACCGCAGCCGGGGACCAGCCCCAGGGGACGAGTTCCATGCCTGTCGGAATCTCGCGGTCCTCCGAAACAAAAATATCGGAGGGCAATTCCCACTGCGATAACGAGGCTAGAAACTCCTCTGGCAAACGACCTGGACACCAGATCCGGTCCCTAGCATCCGCGATCGCCAGCCACGACGACGCCAGTTCCAGCAACAAACGCTCCACCCGCGCAGGTCGCTGGACCGCGCCGCACAGCTGTTCTTCAAAGTCGAAGTTGCCGTAGAAGAAGCGGTTCATGAAGGGGGGCAATCATCGGACTCGGGAGGGCGAAGCTCCTGCTGAGCTGCGAACCAAGGGCGACGCTTTATTCCGCCAGCGGCTCGGCAGGAGCATCGCCCTCCCGGTGTCACTACCCACGAGTCAGAAAGCTCATGTGCAACTCGGCGTGCCGCAGATGGATCTGGGTGAATTGCTCGTCAGTGACTGTGCCGAAGACGGAGTGATCAGGCACAGCGGTCTTCGTTTTCCAGCGGGCGACCGCGTCGCTGAGAGCAGCCAGGCCCTCCTCGGTTGTGGTCGCGTCCGGCACCAGAGCCTCAGCGCTTTTGCCGGTCAGGGCCAGTCCGGCGGGCAATCCATTGCGGAGGAACCGGCTCAGCATCAGCTTGGCTCCCCAGCGGACATAGAATGGAATCGGCAGGACCACCCCATCGAGCGGCAAGGTATAAGCTCGAGCGAGATGCTCGAAGATCTGTCCCGGTGACCAGTTGCCAAGCGTTCGAACGGGGCCGGAAGCAAGTGATTCTGCGTCGGCGAGCATTTCATCGAGCGAGCCAAATCGAAGCGTCCGTCGACCGGTGACCTGCTTGGTGTTCTTCATGGGGTCTGCATTCCCAGGGAGATCGAACTTGAAAGCCCTCCGAAGTCTCGGAAGACTTCGGAGGGCTGGCGACTGGATGCCGAACGGAATTGATTCCGTTCTAGTGCTGTGTCAACACTTGATTTTGGG
>JANOKO010000719.1:0-14481 GCA_031419335.1 Planctomycetota bacterium | reverse complement strand
GGCGAGCTCCAGGATCTGTTTCAGGTCCGCCAGCGACTCCCCTGCGGGCTTGTCGATGTGAACGTGCATCCCGGCTTCCACACAGACGCGGGCATTCGCCAACAGGTCACGAACTCGCGTTTCGACCAGCACCGCTTGCAGACCGGGTGTGGCGAGGAGGGTCTCGCGGGTCAGCCAGCGGACACCTTGAAAGACCGGGTTCGAGTCCGCCTGCCTTCTCAACTCCACATCCGGCTCACACACTCCCACCACCTCAAAGTCGTCCGAGTCTCGATACACTCCCAGCTTACTGGCATGGGCGTGCCCGACACCTATTTGGCCGATCTTGATACGGGGCTGGCGAGCCGGGTCCGCCGCTCGCGACGCATAGGCCGATGCGAACACTCCGTTGGCAATGGCTGCGGTACTCGCGAGAAACTGGCGACGCAGTATGGACATGGGATGATCCAACAGACGGAGTGTTTGTCAGGTCGCTGCACTCGCCAAAGCACGCGCACCCCGCGTTCTGGCGAACGTAGCGACACGATCACTTCTTCCCGACCGCAGCCCCGATCAGGTTGAGGTACGCCTCGTCGATCGTCAGCGTCACGCGCAGGCCGTCCGACTCGGGTCGAATGACGAAGCGGAGGGCGTCTCGGTCCGGGTCTTTGACGGCGACTCGAGCGGCTTCTGTGAAGTCGCGGGTCTTTTGGTCTTGAGCCAGGCTCAACAGGCCCAGCCAATCAGACAGGTGCAAATGAGCTTGGCCAAATGCGGCGGTCGCCGTGCGATCGGTCGTCTGCGAAGCCTCATCGGCCAGTCCAGCGAAATCATCCAGGGCATCCTCATCGCCGACGACCAACCACAGCGTCGACGCTTCGGTTCCAATGTACAGGCTGGGCTTGCCGCCGTAGAACAGTTCTTCTTTTTTCCCGTCGCTTGCGGTGGCTCCCGCCTTTCCATCAATGCGGGCGAATTGAATGCCTCGGGCCTCTCCCGCGTTGAGCGTCACGGCCGAGACCTTGTCAGATTTCTTCGCCTCGGGCAGGAGCTTCTGGAGTGATTCGGAGAGCGCCTGGCCGTCCGCGACATGGAGGCCCACGACAGCGGTCATCCCGGTCTGTGGCTCACCGGTAAACTGGAGCAGAAGGTCAGCTTCACCGGCTGAGATGGTTTTTTCCAGGACATCGATCAGCGTATTGACCGATCCCCGCTGCAGCTCGGGAATCGACTCGGTGGGATCCTTCTGAGCCCGTGCGAGGCGGAACCCTTCCGCCGCTAGATCTCGCACATCCTCCGGCAATGCAACATGCAGATGCACGGCAGCAGGGACATCCGCCGTTGCACTCTTGGCCAACGAAGACGGGGTGCTCGCGGACAGAGCCAGGGATTGAGCCACTTGGCCCGCATCCGCGAACTGCAATTGAGCGTCGATCACCGCCGTGCGCGATTCGCGAGAGACTTTGAAACCGACCCACACAGAGCGGACCTCACTCATGATGGAAGTCACGGCACTGCGTCCGAGTTTGATCCCCTTGGCCTTGGTTTGGTCTTCCGGTTCGCGGCTCTTCTCCAGCTTGCGGAGTTCCTTGTCGCTTGCCGCCATCACTCCGATCAGGGCGATGTCCCACACGAGCTTTGGGACTCCCTCGCGGCGAAGATGAATCACCAGATCATACTGGTCGGACAGCACTTCCGTGAGCGCTGCAGGGGCAGGTAACGGCTGATCCAGCAGCCCCGCTTTATCGGATACGAACGCGTGCCCCTGATCGATCAGCACAAACAGTGTCTTTTCCGGCGTCTTGAACTCATAGCGGTTTGGTTTGTCGGTCGCTTCCAGTGAGAGCACGTTACTCAGGTGAGCCGTTTTTTTGAGGGACTCGATATCCTTGATTGGAATGAACCCGACCACATCCGGATCTTTTTTCCCGCCTCCCAAATCAAGCGGCAAATAGGCGTAAATCCCCATCGGCTGCGTGCGGTCGATCCCCTCCAGATTGTTGAGATTCGTGACGAAACCCTGAATCATCTGCGACAGCTCGGGCTGGCCCCCAGCTGTGACGATGTAGTCGATATCATCGAGAACATCATCAATGCTGGAGAGGTACGCCACTGCGACCGGTTCCCGCATCGGCTTCTGCGATTCCGCAAGCAGGTTGCCCGCCAGAGCCGGGATCACCAAGCAGATCAAGAGAATGCGTCGCAGCATGAAGATTGGTCCCGGAAGAGTCAGATATGCACCCGCCAGCGCTGGCCGGATGCCCTGCTCGTTCTACTCTGTTTGACGACCACGGGTTGCGTTCGATTTGAAATTCTCATCAGACTTCCTCTCGGGAGGCCCCCGGACATCCCGATGGGCCAGCAAAGGAAACCGGTCTCTGGCTGTGCTGTGAGCCAGTCCTTCTCGCGGGGATCGAGCTCGCGTCAAGCGCCTCGGAGGCATTCACCCAAGTGAAGGAATGGGTGACTGGCGAAGGCTACTTCAACCGCAGGTGCTGTACCCAGGCCGGAGGCACATTCAGGAACACCCAGTCCCGACGGAATCGATAGGCATTGAATCGCTTGGTGAGAATCGCCTCGATTTCGCCCAGACGCTGACGATCTGGTCCCGACGTGACGGCCCGACGCATCGGACGCATGAACATGTACTCGAAAAAGGAGTACGTCCCCCCAGGGGCCAGCAGCTTCAAACTCGCTTCCACCAGTTCTTCGACCAGCGGAGCCGAAAAATTGTTGAACGGCAATCCAGAGATGATAATGTCGTACGGAGCGTCCGTCTGGAACTCCTGCAATGGGCAGATGTGGACCTTCGAGACCGCCGCGACCTGTTTGTAGTCGGGGTCATGCTGGAACCGGTTGTTGAGAATCTCTCCAAAGCTCTCATTGATCTCGACGAGGTCAAACCGGTCCTCCGGTTTGATGTGCTTGACGATATGTCGAGTCACAGCCCCGGTGCCGGGTCCGAGTTCGAGGACCCGCTTGGGGCCTTTGAGCTGATGCAGTGGCCGCGTCGTGGCATGGGCCAAGAAGCGGCTGCTGGGCAGAACGGCCCCGGTGGTGTAGAACCGCTGCCGGACCTGGCGAATGAAATCGATCTGGTCGCGAAGGGAAGTCATGAATGGTCCCGAGAGGCTGAAATACTGGGTGGCTCGTGATCCTGTTGAGACTGTTCGACCACATTCACGCCCACGTGCTCCGACCAGCGCTGCAGCACTGCCAGCGTGACAGGTCCGGGTTCTCCAGTCCCAATGGCCCGCTGGTTGATCCGTGTTACGGGCAGCACACAGTAGGTTGTGGAGGACACGAAGGCTTCGTCTGCCTGGAGTGCGGAGGCGAGTGTAATGTCGCCAACTTCATAGGGAATTGCCAGTTCCTGAGACAATTCCCGCACGAACTGCTGACTGATTCCCGGAAGTGAGTCGACTGCGCAAGGAGTACGGATTTTACCTCCCGAGACCACGAAGAAGTTTCCGCTGTTTGTCTCTGTGAGATGGCCATCCGCGTTCTGCAGCAGTGCCATCGCTGTCGGATCCACCGTGCGGGCTTCCCGATCCGCCAGATACCAATGAAGTCGGCTACGGTGCTTGATCCGCGGGTCCAGGATGTCAGCGGGAACCTGGAGCCTCGACGGGACAACGAGTGGTTGTCCGAGTCGGTACTTCCCTGCCCACTGGCGAAACGGGAGTGGGAACGTGTGGACACACAACGTGGGAGCGTCGGAGACCGGGAACTCCCCGGCGTACATCGGGATCGCTCCGGGAGTGACAAAGATCACGATCCCCAGATCGGCCTGCGGGGAGAGCTGCGGTTTCCGTGACTCAATCAGACGCCGGAGGATACCTGCCCACTGTTCGTCACTCTGGTCGATCGCCACTCCAAGGTAATCGATCGCATTCCGCAAGCGAGCCAGATGTTGAGGCAGCCGAAACGGAACCCCCCGAAACGTGCGGATCATCTCGGAAACGGTGGTCCCCTGTACAATTCCGCGATCCCAGACGGGAAGTACTGCCTGATCACCGGGAATATAACTGCCGTTCAAATAAGCCAGCGCAGAGGATGATGCCAGTGCCGCGGGACGAGCAGTCATGCCCAGCAACTCCACACAGGGGCTGAGCGATTCGCCGTGGAATAGGCTTGCAGCCCGAAACTCATAGACTCGACTTCCGAGTTCACCACGGAAGCCGTACAGCACACCGTAACCCAGACGGTCTCATCACAGCGGAGTCTCCCCGGAGCGAGCCTGTGCCAATCTTGAAAAGAGCGAATCCGCGTGGAGTGGCCAAAGACCGCTCAGCAGTTAGCCCTTGCGATGCCGAATCCGGGCGCGCATACGTCGCTTCCTGCGTCCGAGTTTTCGACGACCTTTGCCGGTTTTCTTGACGCCCATTCCGACGCAACTCCCAGTGAACGATGCAGTTATGAAACGGATTGTCTCGGAGGAACAACCCCGAAAACCATCCGCCTCATGGCGAATCGGGAAGGGTAGCAGACGGAAGCCTGAAAATCAACCGGCGGTAGCGGGAGAATTGAGGCAGGTCTCAGATCGTCTCCATACACGTCAATATTGTTTATTCGCTGAGTCTGCATACGATGAGAGACGCCAGTCCACACCTCTGTCACCATAGGTCGTCTCATGCTCACCCGAGTTCGCATTGCTGCTGCCGCAGAAATCCCCGAAGGGTCTGGCCGAGAGTTCGTGGTCGGCGATCGCATTGTGGCTGTATTTCATACCTCGGACGGCTGGTACGCGATCGACGGGATTTGTAGCCACGCCGGGGGGCCACTCGCCCAGGGACAAGTGGCCGGGAATGTCGTCACGTGCCCATGGCATGGCTGGCAATATCGGTTGACGACCGGCCAGCATTGCCTCAACAGTCGTATCCAGCAGACGTGCTTTGTTGTCGAGGAAGTGGGGGCAGACCTCTTTGTTACGGTTCCTGATTGAACGCAGGATCCCGGTAGTTCTGTGGGAGGTGTTGGCGGAGCGACCCCGTGTCTGGCGAGGTGAGTTTGTTCGGGCCGGTGGGGTGAATGTCGGGTGCAGGAAAGTTCTCTGCTGGCTCAGTTGGAGATTGTGAGGTCGCTGCCGCCCTACGAATGCCCCAGAGCTTGACCCACTGTGTTGACATGATGCCAGTGGCGATGATGCCAATGAGGATCATAAACAGCATCTCAGAGTGCTTTCGGGACTGGCGTCGCAGTGACTTGAACTGGGGAACCGTTGTGGGGATCTCTCGGTTGTCTGGCTCCCATTTCGTGTCGTCTACGCTCTCCTCCCAAGTCGTTTCTACGGGCACAGGCTCTGACATTCCGAGCAGATTGTGAGCATCAGGTTGGAAGAAATAGAACAGTTGTTGAAGACCGCCCAAGGCTTCGATGGTCGACAGTGATGGGCCTTTTCTCAGGTAGCGATTCAGAGTCCTTCGCGTGCCTGGAACCCACTCGCGCGAACCTGTTTCCGTCCACGGTTGGGCACCCAGAAGTGGTCGGGCCATCTCCTCGGCTGTCGTTCCACATGCGGCAATCTCGGACATCCCCCCAAGGGAACTGGCAAACTGCTGCCGCGCAGCCTGCTGGCGGGACGTGCGGGTAGGTACGGTCAAGGGGGGCAGCGAGGGAGCTGCAAGGGCTATCGGCCTAGTCAATATCGTGAGTTGCCCATGACGGTCGACCAGTGTGCGGTGTGGCCCGAGATGATCGAGCGCCTCGTCACTGAGCCGGTCTACCACCTTGTCAAATTGCCGGATGAGGTCAGCCTGATGCTGGGGAGCGAGCGAGTTGGTCCGGAGCAGCTCGGACAGTACACGAGTTTCGTTGAATTCGTACGCGACAAGCTGGAAGTCCCGAGTCTGTTGCACCTGGAGACAGCGTGCCACATGTGGAGACGGGGTGTCTGGCCGAACGGATGCGGTCTGGGACGCCAAGAAATCTGATGCTGAATGATCGCAAGGGATCACTTCTAAAAAAACTAATCGTTGCGGGCTGGGCTGCTCAGCGACAAACAGCGAAGCGGGTCCATCCGTCGAGAGTCTCTCCAGGAGTCGAAATGTCCCTGCATAAAAGCCCACTCGTCCCGCAAGAAGTTCCGCAGCCTGCCATCGGGTCAGCACGTATTTCTGAATCAATGCTTCTGCAAATTCATCCGCGCGGCGAGCTAAGTAAGGCACCGATTGCTCAAAGATTTGCCCAAAGATCGATTCGGCAAACAGATGAGAGCGCAGCAATCCCTCCAGCAGTTCAGCTGCGGTTTGTGGAGGTTTCGGAAGATGAGCAGAAAGCGGCATCAGCGGATAGCACTCGGTCCAGACAGTCGCCTGGAGTGGCAAGACGGGCAAATCGGATGCCTTCCGACCGAATATTCGTAACCATCATTGAATTCAGTGGTTGCGACACCGCACAATCTCCGGACGTGGCATAATGACCACACATGTTGCATCCTCACCACGGGCGTCAACAGAGGCCGAGGCTGCCGAGCTGCCTTGCGGGGCATGTCATCGGACTGAATTCCGCTGGCTCTTGCCGTTTACACGTACTCCCACACCCGCTATATGTTCCCGGTTCTCCCGGAATTGGCGATTGTGCCGATTCTCTACGGGGAGATGGCGGCGTGATTCCGGACCCGCAGAAGCCCTTGGGGGTGGAGCGTTCGGAATTCGCCGAGGATTCGAAAATTACCCGGAGCATTCCGGAAGGAGCAGGGCGTGTCGCTGGAAGATGACGTCAAGAAAATTGTCAGCGAGAAGCTGAGTGTCGCAATCGATGAAGTGAAGATTGACAGCAACTTCATCGACGACCTGAAGGCCGACTCACTCGACATCGTCGAACTCGGAATGGCGTTCGAGGACAAGTTCGGAGTCAGCATTCCGGACGAAGACTACGAAAAGCTGCGCACGGTGAAGAACGCCGTCGACTACATCGAGTCACGGAAGAACGGCTAATGTCCCGTCGCGTTGTTGTCACCGGTCTGGGCGTCGTCACGGCTCTGGGAACTGAGATTTCCGAGTTCTGGGATGCCGTCTGCGCTGGAAAAAGTGGGATCGGACCGGTTCGCCGGTTCGATTGCTCTCACTGGAAGGTGAATTTCGGCGGCGAAATCACCTACTTCAACGCGGTCGAGCACCTCAAGCACCTGGAAAAAGAACTGAAGCGGATGGACCGCTTCGTGCAGTTTGCCGTGGTCGCCGCCGAGAAAGCGATTCGTCACTCCGGGATCGATTTCCAGGTGGGGGATCCGTTCCGCCACGGCGTGATGATCGGCAGCGGGATTGGGGGACTGAACGAGATCGAGGTCCAACACCAGACCCTCTACGAAAAGGGTCCAGCCCGCGTCTCGCCGTTCATGATTCCCAAGCTGCTGGTCAATGCGGGGAGCGGCAATGTTTCGGTGCTGTGGGGTCTGCGCGGTCCGAACAGTGCGGTCTGCACCGCGTGTGCCTCAGCGACGAACGCGATCGGAGATGCGTTCAAGCTGATCCAGGGTGACATGGCCGACATCATGGTCACCGGCGGTAGCGAAGCTGCGGTCACACCGATGGGGCTCTCCGGATTCAGTCGGATGCAGGCTCTCTCGACCCGCTCTGACAATCCTCAAGCCGCCAGCCGACCCTTTGACCGCGACCGCGATGGGTTTGTGATGTCTGAAGGAGCGGGGATCATCGTCCTCGAAGAGTACGAACACGCCAAAGCCCGTGGCGCGAACATCCTGGCCGAAATCCTCGGTTACGGCATGTCCGCAGACGGCTCACACATGACGGCTCCTTGTGCTGACGGCAGCGGAGCTCGCTACGCGATGGCCCAGGCTCTCCGCGACGCTAAGGTTGATCGGTCGACAATCGACTATGTCAATGCCCATGGGACGAGCACCCCACTCGGGGATAAGGCCGAAACCCTGGCCCTCAAAATGATCTTTGGTGAGCGAGCCAAGTCTCTGGCCATCTCCAGCACCAAAAGCCAGCTCGGCCACCTGCTCGGTGCCTCCGGCGGTGTCGAAATCGCCCTCTGCGTGCAGGCCCTGCAAACGCAAGTCGCCCCCCCGACCATTAACCTCGATAACCCCGATCCCGATTGCGACCTGGACTATGTCCCCAACCAGGCCCGCCCGATGAAGATCGACCGCATCCTCAAAAATAGCTTCGGCTTCGGCGGCCACAACGCCTGCCTCGTCGTCGGGCGGGTCTAATTCCCGTAGCTGCGTTCACCAGAACGCGGGCGATTCTCTCAGTCCCAAGTGGTACTATGGAGCGGGAGCAAGTGGCATGTCTCAAGCCAATCAGGGTCATGAAGCTGTCCAGAACTCGTCGCGATCGTTCGTGACGAGATGGATCGGTTTCCGTGTCGTCGCACCGATCGCTGTCTCTGCGGTCATGGTGGCTGCGACATTCGGTTCCCCCTCTGGGGATGTCTACGGACCGCTTGTCTGGACGTTGTTTGTACTGCACTTGCTCGCGACGTTCGCATTCCCCCGGTCACACGTTCTCGATACCGGAGCGTTTGTCGTTCTGATCCCTGCGAGTGGAGTCGTGGCAGGCATCAGTGAAAGAGCCCAACTGCTGAATGGCAGGGCCTGGTTGGGAATCGCCGTTGCATTCTCGATATATGCGATGTTGTCATTCGCTGGGCGATATCACGCCGACCACTCCCCGGGGCCGGTTCGGTCTGTTCAATGGCCGCAAGTCTTGGGAGCATTGGTGTTCTTATTTGTCGCGGTGATTTTTTGCAGCGTCAGCAAGACGGGCGTGGGGTTCTTGCTTGTTCCCGGCATTCTGGTTGTCCCTGTCGTCCTCGTGATTTCCCTTCTCACAGCCTGTGATTCCCGGAAGCCCTGAAGGACAGACGAGACTCGGTTCCCCAGAACCTCGGAGGGCTCACGGCGGGGTGGCACTGTCGGTGAGGCCCTGAAGCCGAATGAGGAGTGATTTCAGGTGCCACGGGCGGTCGCTTTGGGCCGCCCGTGTCTGCGAGCCGGAACGTCGAACCGTGATTGGCTATGCGTGGGCCGTCCCAACACAGGCGAGTCCAAGCTCTCGTCAGTGGTATCCGGCGTCTGGGGCGTAGAGCGACAACGGGGCTGCACCGGTCTGAGCCGCGAAGCGGTGGCAGCATGTAGCCGTGGGTGAAACCCACGGAATTCCAGCCCTCGGAATGCCCCCAGCCGCGAAGCGGCGACAGAGGGTTCGTGTCGAGTGAACCGATTCAGTGGCTCTCTCAAGCAAAATGAGCGCTCGCTGTCGCCGCTTCGCGGCTTGAGATTCATGGTGATACCGATCCGTGGGCTGCGCCCACGGCTACATGCTGTCGCCACTTCGTGGCTGAAGAAGACACACACCGACTTTCCACAGGCTCCCCCTCCCGCTCGCCATTCCCCGCCCCATGTCATATTCTGGCCCCATCCCATCCACCTCGCCGGAGTACTCGCATGGCCAACCTCAATCGACGCGGTTTCCTCGCCTCCTCCACCGCCCTCGCCGCTGGCATCGCAGCTGTCTCGGGGCTGTCTTCGGCGGTGCATCTCTCCGCTGCGGAAGAGACCGAACTTAAGTCGATCGGCAAGACGCCGCATACGAAGTTCGCGGTCAACTGCGAGATGTGGTGGAGCAAGTTGCCGTTCAGGGACCGCATTCGAGAGACCGCCAAGCTGGGGTTTCCGTCGATCGAGTTCTGGCCTCTGGAAGGGAAGGACATCCCGGCTGTGGCGGCTCTGTGCCAGGAGGTCGGGATCGAGATCGCTCAGTTCACAGCCTGGGGGTTCACGCCCGGCATGAACGAGCCGAAGAACCACGATGCAGTGGAGCAGGCTGTTCGCGAGGCCGTCAAAGCCGCGAAAATCCTGAAGTGTAAGAAGGCGTGCGTCGTGGCTGGCAACGATGTCCCCGGCATGACTCAAGAGGAGATGCACAAGAACGTCATCACCGCTTTGAAGCGAGTGAAGCCGATCGCCGAGGACAACGATCTGATGCTGATCCTCGAACCGATGAACATCCGCGTCGACCACAAAGGACACTGCCTGTACGGCAGCGCCCCGACGATCAAGATTTGCCAGGAGGTCGACTCGACTCATGTGAAAATTAACTGGGATCTGTACCACATGCACATCACCGAAGGCGACCTGTGCGGGCATCTGCGAGAGGGCATGGAGACCAAAACGATCGGCTACCTGCAACTCGCCGACCACCCCGGCCGCCACGAACCCGGCACCGGCGAGATTCACTACAACCGCGTGCTGAAAGAGGCGTTCGACCTCGGGTATCGCGACTTCGTGGGCCTGGAGTGCAACCCGACCGAGGAGTTGGTTGCCGCCAAGCGAGTCGCCGCCGCCGACATCTGGTGATCGACAATCCCCCGCCCGTTGAGCTGCGACGCGAAGTCTTCGAAGCGGAGCGTGCCCGTACTCCAGCGACCGAGTCGTCTGGTACGCGAAGCCGAGCTTGTTCGTCCCGGCGTGACTGAAACACGTTGGTCATGATACGATGATGTCCAGTTGACAACTCGGTGAGGAGAGGAATGCGTGTCTCGGCGAGAAAAGCTTCTGGAGAAGATGAGATGTCACCCGGGCGACATCCGCTTCTCCGAAGTGGATGCGTTTCTGACGGCACATGCGTTCATCTTGTTTAACCAGCGGGGTAGCCATTGCTCGTACCATCGAGCCGATGGACGTGTTTTGACCATTGTGAAACCCCACGGCGGACGGAAGACCTGCCATCCTGCCGACATTCGGCGACTCCTGAAGGTGTTGGGCCATGAAGACCACGCATGAGTATCGCAGCTACGTGTTCACCGTGACGTATGAGGCCCGCGATCCGGCCTATGTCGTCGACTTTCCAGACATCCCCGACATCCTCACTAGCGGGCACACGCTGGACGAAGCGTTTCGGCATGCCTGTGAGGCGCTCGATCTGCACTTGGAAACCTTGCAGAAGCTGGGGAAACGGAGTCCGAAGGCCCGCTATCGACTGGTGGTTGAGGCCGTGAAGTGAAGGCGGGGTGGCCGGGGCAGTCATTCTCCGGTTCGGACGTTACAGGTCACTTCAACGGCTTGGCGAGTGTGACCTTCGCGGTTTAAGATGTCAGACGGCTCCACTTCAAAACGGAAGCGAAGCTGACTCATCCGGCAACCTCATCTTGAGGAGTTTAGACCATGACCATTACTGCCGAAGCGGTCTACGAAAACGGAATGCTGAGGCTGGAGCAGCCTCTCCCCTTTGCCGAACGGGAGCATGTGCGAGTGACGGTGGAATCCACACACCCCTCGCGCGACACGCTTCGCCGGGGTCTGGCAGCTCTCAGGCAACTGTGTGATGAACACCCGATTCATTCCAGTGGCCTGCGATTCACCCGAGATGAGTTGCATGAATGCCATTGACACCAATGTGCTGTCGACTTGGTGGATGCCGATGAGCCCGCCAAGTAGTCGCAAGCCTGCGCACTGATGGATCGTCTGGCAGTTGAGGAGTCGGACACGGTTTTGCTGTGGCAGGCCGCTGTGGATTTTCTGGCCTGTTTGCGTCGTTGGGAATCGCGCGGCCGGATCAGCCGCAGTCAATTGACAAGCTACTGGCAGCAGGTCGAGTCCATGCTGCCGATCATTCCGCCGACTGCAAAAGTCATCGACCTCGCCTTGGGATTGCACTCGCGGCACGGGTTCCCTGATGGCCTGCCGAATCTTGGCGATATCGTATTCCGCTCAGCGAGGCTTGACGATCAGATGCACCTGATCCGGCATGAACACGTAGGCCCACAGGCCGAACTCGTGCTTCTGGCGAGCTGCATTGATCGCCTCCGCCAACCACTAGCAAGCACGTTCGGTCTTCAAGAACGGAAAGCAGTGAAAGCAGCTAAATGACAACTCGTGAGCATGCCCCGGATCGTTGTCGTTGCGGCGATGTGGGCGAGGTTCCATGAGTGCATAGTAGTGATTCAGTTCTGATGGGAGAAACACCGTGGGTGGCGGTCTCAGCCACGCCACTCGGGCGGAGCAAGGTCCATGTCATCCACAGCTGGAAGAGAGCGATAATGTGGGCGACTCCCGCACTCTCACGCGCGGCGGATGGCATCCATCGGCGAGAGCTTCGCCGCCTTCCAAGCGGGATAGAGCCCGCCCGCAATGCCCAGTAGTGTGCTCATCGAGAACGCAAAAAGTGCCAACCCGAGCGACACGTGCAGGTGCAACCGGTCGGGCCAGACCTCGTTGGCCACCAGGGAAGCGATCGTCCCGAGGATCACGCCCACGATCCCGCCCGCCAGACCAATCACTGCACTTTCGGACATCACCAACTGCATGACCTCGGTGCGTTTCCAGCCCATGGCCCGGAGGATGCCGAACTCGCCAATGCGTTCCATGACACTCATCAGCATCGTGTTGAGGATGCTGAGTACGGCGATCAGGAACCCGACGGCGGAAATCATCGTCAAAAACAGATCGAGATCGCCGCTGAACTCTTCGAACTGTTCGGCCCAATCTTCGGGAGAGCGGACTTCGACGGTCGATGTGGCGGCGATTCTGGTTGGAGGTTTGGCGGTCTCCGTGGATGGAGCGGGCTTGGCGGGATCGGGCGACGACTGGCCTCCCTTGGCCCAGTGGTCGAAGGCATTGGCTATCGCTTGCACTGGGTTGGCTCCTCCTCCGGCCAACATGTTCAGCGTGTCCATCGCCCCGGATGCCTTCCACTCGCGACCCACAAAGGTCTTCTCGATTCGGGCCTTCAGTTCCTTGTTCGATGTCCCTGGCAGTTGCTCGACGTAGAAGCTGGAGACCGTATCGGGGCTGATCCGGGCCAGAGTGCGCAGAGCATCAATGTCCACCAGGATGCTGACATCGAGCAGTTGGGATTTGCAGTCGTAGATGCCGACGATCTGCATTTCAGTCCCGTTGATGAGCAGCAGAGATCCCACTTTCCGGTCGTGGGCCTCGGCAATCTGTCGGCTGATGACGCAGTGGAGCGTACCACGGTCTTCGAGAGTGAGATACCGCCCCTCGACGATGTGTTCATTGAAGATGCCATGTTTCAGTCGTAGCCGCGAGGGGATGTCGTGCCCGACCAGAAAACGGGGCGGGCTGATGATCCGCTTCTGCTCGATGAGGTTCACGCGGACCATCACCTCGGGATTCACAACGGCCACTCCGGGGATGGCCGCAATCTCGTCTTCCCAGGCCGCGGGCAGCGTGGAGAAGAGCGGAATCGGGGCTCCCTGCTGCTGTACGAGCAGTCCGGGAATCTTCTCAAAGGTGCGGGTCACCAGATGATCGATTCCGCCCGAGATCGCAAACAGTCCCACCATTCCAGCGATCGCGACCGACAGCCCGAGTACGCTCAAGACCGTCCGCACGGGCCGATTGACCAGATTCCGCCAGGCAAAACGAATCATCAAGGAACATCCGGGGAACGAGTTGCAACTTTGTTGTGGGTCAGGGCCACCCATCCCGCAGGGATGATAGAGATTGGCCGTGGATTGCGCGAAGCGAAACGACCGGGCAAGGCTGCACACAGAGATCCATGAGACGTATCGGCTAGCGGAGCGGAACGCCTTCCCCATGGTTCTACGACGATTACCGGAAGCACCATCCGACTCGCGCCGGACGCTCGCCGACTCCGACCGTGGGGGTCTTGTGGAGATCCACGGCCCTTCGAATTCACTCACGCAGCGATGCGTGTACTAGCTTCATGCTCCAGTAGCTGGAGCACCGTATCTGCGGCCTTCGAGACGCCGCCGGTCTGAACGATGCTCTGCCGAAGTTCATCTAACTCTCGGGCCAGGGATTGCATCTCCAGCGGGAATCGCAACCAGCGATCGATGACCGAGTGCATCTTCGCGGAATGTTTCGCCACGTTGAAGACATACAGAAACTCAGGCAGCAGCTCGCGGTCGACCATCAGATTCGGCAGCGACATGTACTTGATATGTACCAACGACTTGCCAATGGCCAGGTTCAGCAGATTCGGGCGGTAAGTCACAACTGCGGGCTTCCCGCGAGCGAGGACTTCCAGGCTCACCGATCCCGACACCATCAGGCAGCAATCCATCGTGGCGATGATCTCCGAGGTCCGTCCCACATGGAAATCAAGCGGTAAGGGCTCGCCAGTTTTCTTCAGCTCGGCCTCACAGAAATCCCGCTGATACTCTTTGTAACACGCGACCGGAAACCGCACATCGGGATGATCCCGATGAATTCGCCGAGCCACATCGAGCATGGCCGGGAAGTTGCGAGTGACCTCGCTGTGACGTGATCCCGGCAAGAATCCGACCAGATGTGGCGCGGAATTTCGCAGAGACAGACAGAACTCCTTGTCCAGTTGTTTCTCCGCGATCTCATCAAAGAACGGGTGTCCCACGTACTCGACTCGGACCCCCTGTTTGCGATACCACTCGGCCTCGAATGGCAACACCGACAGCACGCAATCGACGTACTTGCGCACCTTTTTGATGCGCCAACCGGCCCACGCCCACAACTGAGGTGGGCAGTAATAGTAGACGGGGATTCCGGCCTGCTTGGCGTATTTGGCGATG
>JANOKO010000718.1:0-4735 GCA_031419335.1 Planctomycetota bacterium | reverse complement strand
GACCATCGCGGAACGGGTCCGGGCTGGCCAGACCGACAAGCTGGCCACCGATCTGGCCCAACTCCAGACCGATCTCGCCGAGCTGTTCAAGGTCAACATCGAAGCCCGTTCGGCGTTCGACGCGCGGGCGGCCTATCAGCGATTCCGAGAGCATGTCCCCACCGACCGACAAACCCAAGATGGGTTCCCCGTCGTGCAGTCCGGTGCCGATCAAGCCGAGAAGGCGTGGACCGTCGCCGCCTGGGACGGCGGCCAGTCGCTCATTCTCGCCCGACAACTGTTCGGCTCCGCGACGCAGCAGCTCGACGGCTGGCTCAAGCGGAACCTCAAACCCGAGGAACTCGCCGCCCTCGAGAAGAACAGCCAGACCCGCGTCGCTGAACTCACCACCGAAGCCGCAACGCTTCGCGCCTCGATCGTCACCCAGACCACCAAGGTCAATGAACTGAACCAGCAGATCGCTGACCTCGCCAAACAGCAAGCCGATCTCAATAAGCAACTCGCGGAGGCGACCACCGGCCTGACCACCGAGCAGAACTTGCGGACTGCGGCCAACACCAAAGTCCAACAACTGACTCAAGCCGCGACCGAGCAAGCGAAGAAACTCGCGGAGGCCCTCGCCGCACAAAAGACCCTACAAACCTCGCTCGATCAGGCCACCCCCGATCTGGCGAAAGCGCAGTCTAACCTGACCTCCACGCAGTCGGCCCTCGCCCTCGCGGTCAAAGATCGGGACACGTTCCGCACCGATGCCCAACGTCTCAAGAAGCTCATCACCGACAACCCCGGTGTGAATCTCGCCCTCAGCGACAAGATCGCTGCCCTCGATGCCCAGATCACCGCCATCGATCCGAAAGACCGCACAGCCGCCGCCGCCGCACTGGTCACCGCCGCGAACCAGTACGGGGCCCTCGTCGTCGAGCGGGCCGATCTCGTGAAGCCCGATGCCTATGAAGACACACATCCCAAGGTCAAAGCCAAGGATGCCGAACTCGCCCTGGCCTCGGTCACACTCACGTCGGCTCTCCAGAAACGAGATGCCGCCGACCAGGCAGCGTTTGATCAGCTTCAACAACAGATCGACGCCAAGCAGAAGATCCACGACGATGAACGCACATTGGGCGTCGCCCAGTTGAATCCAGCACTGGTCAAACTTCGTGGCGAGATTGCCACATTAAAGCAGTCTCAATCCTTACACGCCGACGGGCAGAAGCGGGCAGTCAGTCGCATCGACACCGAGACACCCCTCAAACTGGACGAGATCCTCAAGCTCGCGGGTGCCTCTCCACTTCCCCTCATCTCGCCCAGCCCCGTCGCGGGCACCGGCACCAAACTCGGCGATACGCAGACGATCACCCTCCCCGGCGGCGTTCCACTGAAGCTGATCTGGATCCCCGCGACCGACAAACCGTTCATGATGGGCAGTCCGACCGATGAACCCGGACGCTACCCCGATGAGGATCAAGTCGAGGTCACGATCACCAAGGGGTACTGGATCGCCGAGACGGAGCTCACCCAGGCCCAGTGGATAGCCATCCAGGGGGCGAACTCGAAACCCTGGTCTGGAAAAAGCTACGTGAAGGAGGGCCCAAACTTCCCGGCCTCGTACATCAGCCACGGGATGAACACGGACGGGACGATCGAGGCCGACAGCGCGACGGCCTACTGCGAGAAGCTGACGGAGATGGAGTTGAAGGCCGGACGATTGCCGACCGGTTGGAAGTACGCGCTGCCCACCGAAGCCCAGTGGGAGTACGCCGGTCGCGCCGGGACCACGGGGCCGTACAGCTTCCAGGGCGGCGAGGAGAAGCTCAGCGAGTACGCGTGGTGGGGCGGAATCGTCGGCGACGGGAACTGCGTCAAGGAACAGTACGCACACGAAGTCGGAACAAGACAACCGAACGACTGGGGGTTGAAAGATGTCCACGGGAACGTGTCGGAGTGGTGTCGGGATGGGTACGCGGATAAGCTGCCCGGGGGGAGCGATCACGTGAACGCGAGTACAGTAGATCGTCGTGTCTTGCGCGGGGGCTCGTGGTACAGCAACGCCGGGATCACCCGCTCCGCCATCCGGAACTGGATCACGCCCGGCAACCGGGTCAACCTCGCAGGGTTTCGGATTGTGAGGACTCAATAACCATTTCCCCTTTCTCCTTCTTTCCCTCTGCCCTTCTTCCTCTTTTCTTTTTTCCTTTCCCCACGACGAGCGCAGCGAGGCGCTCGCGTTTTTTTTCGTAGCGGAAGTCGTCAGACTTTCGCCGTCAGTAGCTTGGACCCCCAGGTCCGAGCGAGTCTGGCTGCCGACGCATGAGGAATGGTAAGAGTTCGTCCGGACCTGGGGGTCCAGACTACGAGAACCATACATGGCCAGAGAAGGCGCAGAACTCCCCGTCATTCAAGCGTGCTACGACTTCACGGTCTGGCTACTCCCCAAGCTCGGTAAGCTGCCGCGCGACATGCGGTTCACGCTGGGGGAGAAGATCGAGCGGCTGACGCTGTGCGTTCTGGAAGGCTTGATCCGGGCACGCTACGCTCCGCAGCGGGGGCCGATTCTCGATGATGTGAATGTCGACCTGGAAGTGTTGCGGTATCTGATCCGTGTGGCTCACGACTTGAAGGCATTGCCCACCAAGGCGTACGGTGATGCGGCCAAGCAGTTGATGGACATCGGCGTCCAGGTCGGCGGTTGGCGCAAGGCGACCGATCGGAAAGGGACTCCATGAAACGGATCGGCAACCTGTGGCCTGCCTTGACCTCGTTCGAGAATCTGTTTCAAGCGTATCGGAAGGCCCGCCTCGGCAAGCGGGATCGACCGACCGTCCAGCGGTTTGAGTTCCGCCGCGAGAACGAGCTGGCTCAGCTGCGCGACGAGTTGATGGAAAGCCGCTATACCCCCGGACCGTACCGCACGTTCATCCTGCACGACACCAAGCCGCGTTTGATCAGCGCGTCTCCCTTCCGCGATCGCGTCGTGCATCATGCGTTCTGCAATGTGGTCGAGCCGATCTTTGAACGCTGTTTCATCCACGACAGCTATGCCAGTCGGGTCGGCAAGGGGACTCATTCCGCGATCCGGCGCTATCAGAAGTTCGCCCGTGAGTATGCCTATGTATTGAAGTGCGACATCCGCTTGTTCTTCCCGAGTATCGACCACCAGATCCTCATGGAGCAGTTGGAACGCAAGATCAAGGACTTGGAAGCCCTGGCACTGGCACGGGTGATTGTGGGGCATTCCAATCGACAAGTGGCAGTCCCCGGTCTATTTCCCGGCGATGATCTGTTCACAGCCCAAGAGCGCCGACGCGGGTTGCCGATTGGGAACCAGACGAGCCAGTTCTTTGGCAATGTGTACTTGAATCCGCTCGATCATTTCATCAAAGAGCAGTTAGGGCGCAAGGCGTATCTGCGCTACGTGGATGACTTCGTGATCCTCGGGAATAGCCCACAGGAACTGGCCGAGGTTCGCGATGCGATTGAGGAGTACCTGCGAAGCCTGCGGCTGTGGCTGCATCCCCGCAAGCGGGTCATCAGCCGGGTGGAGGACGGCCTCCGGCTGTTGGGGTTCCGGGTGTGGCCCCAGCGAATCGAGTTGACTGCTGAGAGCGTGCTGAAGTTTCGGCGACGGATGCGTCGGTATCAGAGACTGTTCAAGGACGGTCGGCTATCCACGGCTGGTCTCACGCAGCGGGTGCGGGCGTGGATCGGTCATGCCCGGTTCGCAGACGGGGAGGAGTATCTGCGGCGACTGTTGGGTGATATCGTCTTCAGTCGGAGAACGGTCGAATCGTCGTGTCTTGCGCGGGGGCTCGTGGAACAACAACGCCAGGAACACCCGCTCCGCCAACCGGAACAGGAACACGCCCGACAACCGGAACAACAACACAGGGTTTCGGATTGTGAGCACATCGCTTCGTCCTCAGTGGCAACACCGGGGATGCATGACCCGAACGTGGCAGTTTACGGACTGTCGCGGTGAGTCGTTGTGCAGTCCAAGACCGTTCTCCCGTGTCGGGGCCGAGTGGCTTCGGCCAAAAGACTGGTTCGACCGGCGGGGCTGGTAGCGCGAGCGAACGCTCCGCCGGTTGATTTCTCGTGCCCCGCGTCTCTGCACAAGAGTCAAGAATGCCGACCCGTGCAGGCCAACGGCGAATGGCTCAATACCCCCGTGGCCTTACCCGGCCCTGGACCCTGAGCGGCAACCCCATGATGCGTAGGAAGCCTTCGGCGTCGGTCTGGTTGTAGCTGCCGCCGGCTTCCATGGAGGCGATGGCGTCGTCGTACAGGCTGTAGGGGCTGGTGCGGCTGGAGACGCGGAGGTTGCCTTTGTAGAGGGTCAGTTGGATTTCGCCGGTGACGGGCTTTTGGGTCTCTTTGATGAAGGCCATCAGGGCGTCCATCTTGGCGCAGTACCAGAACCCGTAGTAGACCATCTCGGCGATCTCGGGGGCCATGCGGTCGCGGAGGTGGGTCAGGTCGCGGTCGAGGGTGAGTTGCTCCAGGCCCTGGTGGGCGGCGTAGAGCATGGTCATGCCGGGGGCTTCGTAGACGCCTCGGCTCTTCATGCCGACCAGCCGGTCTTCGACGATGTCGGCGCGGCCGACGCCGTGGGCGCCGGCGATCTTGTTGAGCTTGGCGAGGAGGTTGAAGGGCGAGAGCTCTTCGCCGTTGAGGGCCACCGGGTCACCGCTGCGGTACTCGATCTCGACGAATTGGGCCTTGTCGGGCGCCTTCTCGG
>JANOKO010000717.1:0-15597 GCA_031419335.1 Planctomycetota bacterium | reverse complement strand
CATCGGCCACGCCGAACTGGCGAAAGCGTTCCAATTGGGGACCGAACCCACCCTGACCCGCGATCAGTATGGTCGAAACCGCTTTGGACAAAGCCTGCTACTGGCCCGACGGCTGACCGCTGCTGGTGTCCCACTGGTCTGTGTGAACTGGGATGACGACCACAAGGACGACAAGGTCTCCCCACACTGGGACACTCACGTTCAGAACTTCCCCAAGCTGAGGGACCGACTATGCCCGCCATTCGATCGGGCGATGGCGACACTGGTCACGGATCTGGCGGAGCGCGGTCAACTGTCTCGGACGCTCGTCGTGGCCGTCGGGGAGTTCGGTCGGACCCCCAAGATCGGAGCTGTGTCCCAGAACGCGATGACCGAAAGCAGTGGTCGAGACCACTGGCCACACGCCTTTACCGCGGTCCTCGCGGGAGGACCAGTCCGCGGAGGACAGGTGTACGGCAGCACCACTGAAACTGGGGGATTTGTCAAAGACCGCCCTGTCAGCCCGGCGGACCTGACCGCGACGATCCTGAACTGGCTTGGAGTCGATCCAGAGACGGAGTACGACGATCCGTTCCTGAAAAACCGCCAAAAACTCAGCGAAGGACGGATACTGAACGATTTGGGCGGCGCGATCTGATGCCATTTCAACAGGGAATGTGGGTGAAAAAGTTCGTTCAAACTCTCCTGGCCCGCAGACTTTCCTCCTTGTCTACTTGATTCCGGTATTTCGCTTCCCCACAATGCCCTGTCGGATGACGAGGGGGGCTGTTCAGCTTCCGCCTTGTGGTCCTCCAGTCACGGTCCGTCGAAGAGTCGCTTCGCATTCGCACCAGATCAAGGTTCAGCACATGAATATCCTTCCGGGGAACACTGTCGGTATCGACTTGGGAACGACCTTCTCAGCGCTCGCGCAACTTGACCCGAATGGCGAAGCGATTTCGGTGAACAATTCGGATGGTCGTCCGATCACTCCGTCCGTTGTGTTGCTGGGCGAAGACGGCAAAGTCATCGTTGGTCCGTCGCCGGAGCGGATGTCGATCGAGGATCCCAAGAACATCGTCGAAGCGATCAAGCGCCAAATGGGGAACAAGGACTTCTTCGTGGTGTATCAAGGGAAGAAGCTGACCCCTGAGTTCATCTCGGCTCTGATTCTGAAAAAGCTGAAGCAGGATGCGGAAGCGAAGATTGGTCCCGTCGTCAACGCCGTCCTGACCGTGCCATACTACTTCAACGACGTGCGACGCAAGGCGACACAGGACGCAGGGAAGATCGCGGGCTTGAACGTCATCGACATCATCAACGAGCCGACCGCCGCCACACTGGCGTATGCCTGGCAGAAGGGTGAACTCGGTCGCACGGACAAGATGACCAAAGAACGCACCATCATGGTCTATGACCTCGGTGGGGGAACGTTCGACGTGACCATCGTCCGATACACGGCGACCAACTTCCGCGTGCTGGCGACCGACGGCGACGTGATGCTGGGTGGCATCGACTGGACCCGTCGCATCGTCGACCACGTGGCCGAGCAGTTCCACCGCAAGTTCAGCGACGACCCCCGCTCCGACCCGGAAACGCTGATGATGCTCACTCAGGAATGCGAGCAGGCCAAACGCGACCTGAGCCAGAAGCCTCAGACTCAAATCACCGTCTATCACAAGGGGAAGAGCCTGTCGGTCGCGATCAGCCGGGTCGACTTCGAGCGGATGACTGCTGATCTGATGCAGCGGACACGGGATACGACCGAACTCGTCATGCAACAGGCCAACATCGGCATCGGTGAACTCGACGATTGTGTGCTCGTGGGTGGGTCGACTTACATGCCTGCCGTGGAAAACATGCTCAAGGAAACAACGGGCCTGCCCCCGTCTCGCGATGTGGTCAAGCCGGAGGAAGCCGTGGCACAAGGGGCATGCATTCACGCCGCACTCCTCGAAGCCCGGGCTTCCGGCGATGCTTCGCGACTGGGCAAGGCGGTTCGTGATCGACTGCGATCGGTCAACGCAATCGATGTGAATTCGCATTCACTGGGTGTCAAGATCACCGATCCGAACAATCGGCAGCGGAAGATCAACCACATTATGATCCCGAAGAACACCGCTGTGCCGAACAAGGTCTCGCAGCGGTTTGCCACAAACTCTCCAAACCAGCAGCGGATTCATGTGTGCGTGCTGGAAGGGGACGCTCTCGATCCGGATGCTTGTACCACGATCGGAGATTTCCGAGTGATCAATTTGCCTCCGAATCTCCCCGCGGGTTCTCCCGTCGAGATCACATACGAGTACGACAAGAACGGTCGTATTGGAGCAACCGCGCGGGAGTTGACGAGTAATCGCGAGGCCAAGACCGAAATCGTTCGAGATTCTGGACTGACCAACGACAACGTCGATGCCTTCGAGACACTGGCCAAGGATTACAGCGTCGAGTAGGGCGGGAGTGGTCAGCCCTCAACCTTCAGCCAGAAGGAAACGCAAGTGTCGTGCGGAATTTTCTGGCTGGAGGCATTCAAGCTGACAGCGAATCGCTGGCCCCCACCACAATAGGATGGAACCCACGCATGGATTTCTACAAGGAATGGCTGGGGATCCCCGAAGGACCACGTCCACCGGATCACTACGAATTGTTGCGTCTTCGTCAGTTCGATGACGACACGACCAAAGTCCGGGCGAATTACAAAAAGCTCAATACGCATGTCCGCAAATACGCGACGGGGCAGTACTCGGTCCAGTCACAGGAGCTGCTCAATGAGATTGCCAAGGCGATGTTGTGCCTGACCGATCCAGAGCGGAAGCGGGACTACGACGAGAGTCTGGGGCGGGTGTTTGAGACGGTCCGGGATCAGTATGGGCGGCAGGCGTTACTCGACATCCTGGTGAAACAGGGGAAGATCACCCGCGAACAAAGCCGCGAAGCCGAGGAGTTCTGCAAGAAGCGGGGCCTCTCTGAGCGTGACGGGGTCGTTCAGATGAAGTTTGTCGAGCCGGATGTAGCTGCGCAGGCACTGGCGCTGCATCACGGGCTGTCCTATGTCGATCTGGACGACATGATCCCGGAGGACGATGTCCTCGACGCGACGCCTCGATTGCTCGTCAAGAAGCAGTCGATTATTCCTTTATTTGTGGATGATGACCGACTGCTGGTGGCATGTATTGATATGCCGGACCATGAGGTCGAGGATGAGATGCGACTGCGGTACGGTGTGCCGATGCGGGCGGTCCTGGCCACTCCCCGAGCCATCAGCCAGGCGATTTCCAAATACTATGCACCCGGTATGCGCGACGACGCCCAACCGTATGCGAATGCTGCCACAACAGCCCCATCGCCCACAAAGGAAGGAAAACCAGCCAAGGGGGCGGCTGCCGGAATCCTTGGCCAGCCAGAGAAGGCCAAGCCGAAGTCGGGGCCCGCTCCGAAATTCAGCGAACTCAGCGAGGACGAAAAGGCCAAGCGAAAACAGGTGGGCCTGATCGCGATGAGTTGGAGCATACTGATTCCCTGTGCCCCCTTACTGCTCTACGGAGTCTGGCCGGGAGCGCTCACCGTGTTGCCGGGATTGGTGTTCCAGTTGCCTTGGGTCGCAATCCTGACCGCACCAGCCACGATCTTCTATGTCACACAAAAGTACTGGAAGTAAGCCTCGTCCGAACAACCGACCGCTCATTCATACCCGCAGTTCCGTTCGATTTCCATCGCCTTCTCGGACAACAGGAACCGCCGCAGATTGAGCGGATCGGATTCTTTCTCGACCGACCGTCCCGCGCGACCTTCCATGCCGGCTTGGGTGGTCCATGGGTCTTCCACCTTGGCCCCGTCCGCTTCTTTCATTCCCGGCATCCCGCCCAATAACCGACACCCGGCTGCTGTCAGGATCAGGCTGGCTACGATTCCCGCCCTCGCGAAGCGCAGCCCGACCGAAGCCAGGGGATGTGTGGTGAGCCAGTGTGTCGTGTGCATAACCGATTCCTGAACGGAGCTGTCAGTCTTCCGCCGGGTTGTCCGCGAACCCGCCGTTCCCGTCCAGTCGGACCGGCTCAGTGGTCAATCGCACACGCATCCACTGGCAGAATCTGCCGGAGACCTGCGGACTGGACTCGATGGCACCCCTTGCGGTTGTCAGGATTATGAGCGATACAGCGATCACCGGAATTCTATGTTCCAGTCCTCAAACAGGAGGCTCCTGCGGACCACTTGTCACGGATTGCTCTGAGGGCTTCGATCCACATCCAGAGCCTGCTGTCCGGATGACGATGGGCCAGAGGCGGTGGTGTCTGACGACATGCACTGGTTCGCGGGGTCAGAGATTTGCAACTCGTCTGACCCGCCACGTACGATTCTCTCCGTCCCGTGAGAACGTGTTACCGCAGAACTTGTGACGAAAGACAGTGCAGCTGCTCTCGCAGTCGGAGTGAATCATGAGCAAAGGCGGATTGGCGTTGTCTTCGTTGGTCATAGCGATTCCGGCAGGATTGCTGGCGTACCTTTCAATTCGTTCGGCCTTTGAGATGAACGAGTCGATGCCCCTGCCAGTCACAATCATCGTGTGGACCTTGATCGTGCTGAGCGTACTGCTGGCCATTAGCCCTATCATCTTTATCATTGCTGGACCGTCGGGAGCCGCGACCGTTTCGCCCCCGGCAGCCTCTGTGGCCGTGGCAGATGCCAAGCAGAAGCCCGCTCGGAGGAAGACGGCTGACGACGAGTTTTCCGATGACGGTGACGGATCTGAGGCTGACTCTGACAATCAACTCTTCGACGCGAGTGACGCAGAAGCCGGTGCGGAAGATTTTGAAGACAACTTCAACTTCGACGATGAAGAGGAAGTCGTCGAAGACGAGCCCGCTCCCAAAAAGAAAAAGAAGAAGTAGACCTGGACTGATGCAGCGAGCCTGCCTGGAGTCTGCCACACCTGGCTTGGTGGTCCTGATCGCTGGCCTTGACTGGCTAAAACGCCAGACCGCCGCCAATGGCGAACCCGAGTCCGCCGCCATCCAATGAACTGGCCATTCCACCCCGCACGAAGATCTTTTCGTGCGGCCAAAGGATCAGTTCGTTGAACATCATCGAGTCCTGGAACCGATCACTGGTCTCGATATCAAATGACATGCGGTAGCCTAGATAATCCAACACATCGAATTCGAATCCAGCATTCAGCAGCAAGTCCGAGTCGTGGTCCACGACGTTATCCGCAAACGTTCCCAACGGGGTGTTGATGACGATATCCAGGTCCGCCCGGCTGAATTCCGCCCCGACTTGGACAAAGGGCCGCCAGTGCTCACTCAACGTCGGATAGATCGTAGTCCCGACAGAATACACTTCGGCTTTGGCATTCAAGAGCGCTTGCACATTCACGGGCGGACCAATCGCTGTGGTCCCTTTGAGCCCCGCATTGGTGTAACCCATAAACACGTCGAAATCGAGTGGAATGGACCAATCCAGGGTCATGACAGGCAGGTTCACGTAGGCATCAAAGCCTTGGAGCGACTTGTCGATCTGGCGGATGTTGGGGTCGTCCACGTCCAGATACAGATAGAGTTGCTGCATGTAGACCTTGCCGAGTAGACCCGCATGATCGGAGGGGTCCGGTGCATTCAGCACCGAGTCGACGCGGTCTGTGGACATGTCCGCAGACTGGTACTCCTGACCTTTTAAGAACCCACAGAGAGAGCCCCAGGCAAGCACAAACAAAAGCGAATGAAAGGTCAGTGGAGAGCGCATCGAAGGGCTCGGTCAGGTGAAAGGAACTCGTCCGCAGTGAACGACCAGCGGTGTGGTCACACGGATTCGCAGGCTGTATCCCCGGTCAGCCGCTCTCTGTCAATTCAAATGTGGATTCCAGCGATCATCTCGATGACTTCCCTGCCGGATCTGCCGCTCTGAAACCCATGTGGCGAACAATACGAAAATTGTCATGCTTGCATTTCCGGGCGGGGTGGCACAGTTTTATATCCGCTTCGCCGCCGAAATGACTGAAGGCGAAGGCCGTGTTGGCTTCCACAACCCATTGCGGATATGACTCCCGCACTCAGATTGCAGGCACGAGGAGCATTTCATGAGAGCAGTCGTCCAGCGAGTGACTCAAGCCGAAGTGACCGTAGACGGTGAACGAGTGGGCCACATCGGACTGGGAATCCTCGTACTGCTGGGTGTCGCTGCTGTCGACGAGCGCGCGGACGCCATCGCGATAGCTGGAAAGGTCGTGGGCCTCCGCGTCTTCGAAGACGACGGGGGAAAAATGAACCGCTCATTGGCGGATGTGGGCGGGGCGGTGCTGGTGGTCAGTCAATTCACGCTCCTCGGCGATTGCCGCACCGGTCGTCGCCCCAGCTTTATCGCTGCCGCATCCCCCGAACTGGCATATCGGTTGTACCAGGAGTTCATTGCAGAAGTCCGCGGCCAGGGGATCATCGTGGAGACGGGTCGCTTCCAGGCGGACATGCAGGTATCCCTTGTCAACGCGGGACCTGTCACACTGCTGATTGATAGCCGTAAGCTGTTTTAGTCTTCAATGCCGGAGATAGGCGAGCAGGGCCGACTTCAGCTTTTGAAAGCGCGTCAGCCGAATCCGCTTCGAGAACACGTCGTATTTGCGACGTTCGATCTCGCGCAGCAGCCCCCCGTAAATGTCACGCATCGCTGTGTAAATGCGGCGACCTGGAGCACTGAGACATTCCGTCAGTCCCGCCGATCGGTCATAATACTCCCGCGCCCGTTCGACCTCGAATTTCATCAGCGCTTCAAAAGCAGCGTTGCGCACGCCAGCCCGCAACTCCAGGGCGCTGTATCCGAAACGATCCAAATCCTCTTGCGGCAAGTACACTCGTCCACGCGAGGCGTCCTCGGACAGATCTCGCAGGACGTTTGTCAATTGAAATGCGGTTCCGCAATCGATGGCCAGACGTTCGGCGTGCGGCCCCTCGAACCCCCAGATGTGGATGCAACACAGGCCGACCGCTCCCGCCACATGGTAGCAGTAGTCCTCCAATTGCCCGAACGATTGAAATTGCCGGACTTCCAGATCTGACTGGACCCCGTCAATCACATCGAACAAGTAACGCTCCGGAATTTGGTGACGCCGCACCACATCGACCACAGCTGCCAGAATATGCTGATCGACCAGTCGAGTGGGCATCGAGCTCAGTGGTTCTACCAGGGATTGCATCGACGGTGTCGTCTGCTGAGGGACTGTTAGGCGATCAAGACTCGCTCGCACATGCACCCGCCATTGGTGAATCGCCACCTCGCGAATCCCCACGGGCAACTCCTCCGCGTCCGCCAAATCATCGGTCCAGCGCATGAAGGCATACAAGACACACATATCCTCGGCCAACCGCCGGGGGAGTGTCAGAAACGAGTAGTAAAAGTTTTTTCCGGTGTGACGTGCCAGTTGGACGCACGCTTGGTACGACTCGGCCAGGAGTGGTGATTGCACAGGTCTTGCTCCATCCGAACTGCGACAAGGTCACGATCCCTGTGACCAACCCGAGTCCTCAAGACCCGATAAATCGCCGTTTGGCCCGGCGAAAGAGACTGTCAGCGAACAACTGGGCGATGGCCCAACGGGACACATGGGGCCGATGCTCCCACACGCGAAACTGAAGCGATTCGATCTCCCGTAGTATCCGCAATCCTCCGTGAATGAAAAGGTCAATTTCCAATTGAAGCCACGGCGGGACGGATTCGACCAGTGGCAGGCCCGCACGCAGGAACTCCCCGGCCCGGTCAACTTCAGATTTCAGCAACGCGACGAATTCCGGGGTGGAACGCCCCAGTCGCCATTGCTCCTCGGTGACGCCGTACCTGAGCCGGTCCTCGCGGGGCAAGTAGATCCGCCCCAGACAGGCGTCACGAGCGACATCCTGACAGAAATTCGCTAGTTGCAGACCCGTACAGATCGAGTCAGACCACATGACGTTCTGCGGCGTGTCGCATTCACCCAGTCGCAGCACCAGATGACCCACCGGATTTGCACTGCGACGGCAGTAGTCGAGAAGTTGGTCAAACGTCTCATAGTCCCGAAGGCTCTGGTCCTGCTCAAAGGCCGAGATGAGTGCTGTGAACGGTTCCGCAGGAATCTCGAACAGGAGAATCGACTGACGCAGGGCCACAAACACCGGGTGCCGCACGCGGTCCGCATAGCACTCGTCCAACTCGTCCCGCCACCACGACAACAACTTCAAAGCCAGCGCGGGATCCCCGACTTCATCCCCTAAGTCATCTGCCCAGCGGCAGAAGGCATAGACGTTGTAAAAGTGCTGGTGCAGCCGTTTCGGGAGCAGCCATGAGACGACCGGGAAATTCTCGTAGTGAGTCCGCGCGAGCGTGGCACAGTAGACCTCTGCCTCAGCGACAGTGGGCACCTCTGTCGCAAGACGCCAGCGATCAACCTCTTCCAGAAACGTCATCTGCCCTTGAGTACCCCTGGGGAACACGACTTGACAGACCACGTTGTATCGAAAGAGTCGAAATCCGTCTCTGCCGCCAGCGACTTGTTGATTTGCCCCCATTCCGTGAATCGCGGCCAGAGCCACCCGTCTAAACATGACTCGTCTCACATTCGGAATTCTACGCACAACGGGAAACTTTGGCTTCAACCGCAACTTGCCCCCCGCCGATGAAGAAATCGGCTGCGCTGCACAGCGCGTGTTCAAGTGCGCTTGGACCGTACTGACGGCCGCAATTGAACGAGGGGGACTGAGATATGCGCAATACATGCCGGTGGCTCGGATGTGCCGCCCTGCTGTGTTTCACAGCGGTGGAATTCTCGGGGTGTAGCTCGAAGCCGCTCATCTCGGGAATGAAATGGCCAAGAAGCCAGGTGCGGGACTCCGCCTTTGCGCTGAAGGACAAACAGCTGACGGCTGAAGAGTCGGAGGATCTGCTCGCTCAGGCCCGCGAGTTTGAGCAGGACGAGGATTACCCACAGGCGGCGCGGACCTACCGGGAATACTTGAACGGCGGGGGCCTGCCGATGCCCCCAAGCCAACGCGCCTCTGCTCAGCAGGTTGGCAAGTCCAAACCTCAATCGGCCGCCAAAAAAATAAGCGCCAAAGAATCCGAGGAGCTCCTTGCTCAAGCCCGCGAATATGAGAAGTCGGGGGATTTCCCCAAAGCTGCGCATGCCTATCGGGAATACCTGAATGGCGGCGAGCTGATCAATTCGAAATCACGGGCAACTTCCCGACCAGTGGCTCAGTCGGAACAGCCAGCGTCAAACCAACCCGACTCCCTTGGCGAAGATCGAGACAATGAATCCCGTCCAATAACAAAGCCCGCCGCACGGCCCACTGCACAGTCAGAACCACTGGTCCGTAAGCCAGGCTCTGTGAAACGAAAGTCCGAGACCACCGAGGATCCCTGGGCCAATGAGTTGGCCGAGTCAGATCACTCGAATGCATTACCAATCATTACGCCGAGTCCGAACACCAATCGTACCCGAAAACAGGTCACCACAGGGGCCGACAAACAGCCCCGGAGAAATGAGAGCTCTGAGCCATCCAAGAATCACGCTTGGGCTCAAGAGGATGCGACGAACCATTCGGATGAGTCGATCAGCGAATTGCCCCCGCACGCGCCTCATCGAGGACGCAATGGCCTCTCACAGGAGGCACTCGATGACCTGCTCGACCTCGACGAAGGCGAAATCGACTGGGGAGATGAGCCTGGAGCACGCGAGAACATTCCGCCGGATGACGCTACCGTGCTGGCGAACGAGACTCTCGATACGGACCGGTCGTCTGATCTGCCATTGGTAGATCTGAACTCTTCAGACCTGGATCCCCTGGCTGAAGCCGCCCCTCCCGTGATGGCGAATGACAAACCCGAAGCGGGCGATGCTGCGGACGAAGACTGGCACTCTCACGCTCAACCGCCAGAGCCATCAGGTGAGGAAACTGTGACAGAGACGGACCTGCCGGAGACCACCACGGAAGATGAATTTGCTCCTCCGATTCTGTCGGAGCAAGAATCTGAGCAATCAGCGTCATTGGCTTTGCTGTGCAAGGACTGTGAACCGTGGGTGTATGCACAAGCCTTGAAACTGGAATCTCCCCAGGCAGACGTTCGAAAAGAAGGGCTGACCCACCTCGCAGAGATGGGCAGCAAAGCCCGGCAAGCTGGCTTGGCGGTCCGGACCTTACTTCAAGACGTAGATCCACTTGTGCAAGCCCATGCGGCCTGGGCCTTGTGGGAAATCGAAAACGATCCATGGGACAGCGTGGGCACATTGAGGCCGCTGCTGGATCACTCGAATCCCGATGTCGTGCAATTGGCCTGCTATCTGCTGGGGGATATTGGGGCTCAAGCGGAGGGTGGGACCGATGCTTTGGAGTTGCTCCGAGATCATGCGGACGGTACGACTCGTATTCATGCTGCGGAAGCGTTGATTCGAATTCGAGGAGACGATGAGAAATCGATTGCAGTCCTGGCAGGTGCCTTGAAGTCCCGAGACAGCGAAGAACGCTGGATCGCAGCTGTCGCCTTGGGTCGTTGTCGGGGTGAGCACTCCGCCGCCGCGGTGACAGCGCTCACAGCAGCCCTCCAGGATGTTGACCCGGAGGTCCGCAGCACAGCGGCTTTAAGCCTGGGTGGCTTGGGAAAGAGTGCAGCCCGGGCCGCTCCAGAACTCGAGCGTGTCGCCCGTTCTGACGATGCACAAGTGCGTGATGCAGCCCGCGCAGCGCTGGCCTGCCTGAAACAGTAACGCAGATTCACCCCACCGCAGAGCGGTTCGGCAGGATCATGTCGGCTTGCCAGTGGTGGCGCAAGTCCTCGATGACCGTCATGAATTTCGGCACATCGAGCGGCTTCGCCAGGAAGGCTTCGACCTGCAACGAGCGGCAAGCGGCCTCGTCCTCTTCTCCCGCCTCTCCAGTCATAATGACGACCGGGAGCGTCTGCAGTATTCCTGATTGGCGGATCGTCTCCAGCACATCGCGACCGGACCTGGTGGGGAGTACGAGATCGAGCAGTACGAGATCCGGACGAGGTGCTTTCGAAAACCTTCCCGACTGTGTCAGGAAATCGATGGCTTCCTGCCCATCACGCAGCCAGGTCAAGCGGTGCTCAAATCCACATTGCCGGATCGCCCCCGAGGCCAGTCGTCCTGCGACGAGACTGTCCTCGACGAGCAGCAGTTCCATCGGACGTCCCACTGTCATCCGGTCCATGAACGCTGGTCCGTTAAGGGTTGAGGGGGCGAACACGAGTGTTGCTCAGACCCCTGCGGTCTTCGCCTCACCCTCCACGATTTCTCTACTTCTTCGGCTCCGCCGTCGGAGCCGCTTTGGACGCCTTGGCGAAGTCGCCAGACACGACCACATGGATCGTTTTCGGGTCGAGTCGACGTTTGAGGACGGCATTCACGCTTTCGTGAGTCAGATCTTTCATCGACTGGATTTGGCGACCGTAATAACCCATGTCCCGGTCGGTATACAACAGCTCGCTCAGTCGGGCCGCGAGGGCGTCGTCAGTGTTCCATTCGACTTTTTGCTGTTCCAAATAGCCAGTCTTGGCCGCCTCGACTTCACCAGAAGTCAATCCATCTTGGAGCGCTTTGCTGAGTTCCTCGGCGATCGCAGACTCGACCTTGGGCATGTTCACCGGGTTGGTGATCGCATACATCATGAATGAGGTCCGATCATCCAGCGATGAGGCTCGCAAGATTGATCCGACTCCGTACGACAAGCCTTCCTTCTGTCGCACGCGATCACCCAGCCGAGAGGCCAGCGTACTGCCGCCCATCACGAAATTGCCGATCACCAGCGCGGGGTAGTCCTCAGAGACATCACTCATCGGGAGAATCGTGGCGGCGACGTAGACGGCGTTCTCCTTATCAGGAGTCTCGATGACTTCTCGCATGTTGGTGGTTTGCGTTGCGGGTCGTGCGATGCGAGCGTAAGGCTCGTTCGACTTCCAGCCAGAAACCATCGATTCCAACTGGGGCAAGAGTTCATCCGGAGAAAAGTCCCCAATCACGACGAGTTCACCCACTTGGCCACCAACAAATTCACGGTAGAGCTGAGTCACGTCTTCCACTGTCACGGCCTTCCAGCGTGCGATCTCTTCCTCGGTGGTGGGGACGTATCTAATATCGCTTTCCGGATGGGGACTCAAATGGCGAGAGAGTGCAATACGGGCCAGTGACTGGGGATCTGATAACTGCTGCTGAAGCATACCCAGCCTGCGGGTGCGAATGATTTCCAACTCATCCGCAGGAAGGAGTGGCTCCCGCAGGACTTGTTGCAAGACATCGAGCACAACGGGAAGCGTCTGACGACGTGTCTCTCCCGAAAAAGTCACCTCACCCACGCCCCCCGAGGGGCTGAGCCGACCGCGATTCTGATCCAGGGTGTCCTGAATCTGTTGCCGTGTCAGTTTGGCGGTCCCGCGCATCATTAGCGACGGGAGTAGCTCCGCTGCGGCGGATCGACCGACCAGTGACTGTGCATTTCCATACCGCAGGCTAAGACGGAAGTTGACTGAATTGCCACGAGTTTTCTTGGGGAGCAGGGCGACCTTCAGTCCACCGGGAAGTTTGGTCCAGATCGTCCGCTTCTGAATGTTTTCCGGATTGACCTCGAAGGCTTCCCCTTGAGAGACTTCTTCGCGACCCTGGTAGTCGCCGATCATCTCTGCCAGATTCGGAGTCGCCGGAACGGAGACGCGCTCGGCTTCTTTGGTGGGCAAGAAGACACCGACTGTGCGGTTGTTCCGCTGGAGGTACTTTTTAGCCACAGCTTGCACCGTGGCCGGCGTCACTTGCTCCAGACGGTCCCGGTAGAGGAACATCAACCGCCAGTCGCCCTGTGCAGCCCAATCGCTCAACTGGATGGCGACTTGTTGGCTGTCGTTCAGCGACAGTTCCCACGATTTGAGCCAGTAGGTTTTCGCGCGGTTCACCTCTTCTTCGGTGACCCCCTTGTCGTGGATCGACTCGGCGATTTCGTTGAGCGTGGAGAGGATTTCGAGCGGGTCGTTGCCGACGGCCACCTCCGCCGAGAGCTTGAAGACACCGGGATCATGGAGGGCATAGGCTCCCCCGCTCACGCTGGCGGCCCGGCGAGTTTCGACCAGAGCTTTGTACAAGCGACCACTGGGGGACGACGTGAGAATGTGTTCCAACGTATCAAGGGACACAAAATCGGGGTGCGCCCCGGAGGTGATGTGATACATCGCTCCGACCAGCGCGACATCGCCAACCCGCCGCAAGGTGACTCGCCGCTCGCCGTCCTGGGAGGGTTCCTCGGTGTAGGGGTTATCCAGCACGCGGTCTGGTTTTGGGAGGACACCGAAATACTTCTGGACGAAGCCCAGAGCCTTGGCCGGATCGAACTGACCGGAGAGGATCACCATCGCGTTGTCGGGCTGGTAATACTTCTTGTAGAACCGCTTGAGGTTCTCGACCGGCACGCGCTCGATGTCGGCCCGGTTGCCGATCGTCGACTTGCCGTAGTTGTGCCACTCGAACGCCGACGACCACATCCGCTGATCGAGAATCCGCGATGGTGAGTTCTCGCCGCGCTCGAACTCGTTCCGCACCACTGTCATCTCGGAGGCCAGATCCTCACCCTTGACGTAGCTGTTCACCATCCGATCCGCTTCCAGCCGCAGGGCGAACTCCAGGTTCTCATCGCTGGCCGGGAGGGTTTCGAAGTAGTTGGTCCGGTCGAGCCAGGTCGTGCCGTTGAAGTCGGCTCCGTGTTCCTTCAACACACGCGGGACTTCGGGATGGTCTGGCGTTCCCTTGAACACCATGTGTTCGAGCAGGTGGGCCATACCCGCTTCGCCGTATCCCTCGTGTCGTGAACCGACAAAAATCGTCAGGTTGACCGTCACCTGCGGCTTGCTCTGGTCGGGAAAGAGCAACACCCGCATGCCGTTATCGAGTCGAAACTCCGTGATCCCCTCCACTGAGGCAACCGGAGTGAGTTCCCCCGCAGGTGCGGGTTGAGTCGTCATAGTCAGTCCCAAGAAGAAGGCGCAGAGGGCCGAGTGCTTGAACCACATGGTAAGTTGCTGCCTTCGGGGCGATGTGTTCGAAACGGGTCCACTCCAACCGGGACCGTGACTCCGGAAATGGTAGCAGCCCCATCACGAAGCGGAAATGTCGAACCGGGTCGGCGGGCGTTCGAATCCGATCCATGCGGGAGTTCCGTTCCAGGCCGACGTGGGACCTTACGGCATTCACAAGCCGGACAAGCCCAGCACGGTTCCCCACTCACCCTGTCGTTTCCCTAGAAAACACAGCTTGTCTTCTTTTGACGAGATCGGTTAGCTTCTCGGCACGCTCCGCCTGCGGTCGACCGGGATCTGTGTCGACTGCAAAGAGTTACGTATCCCGGAATGCAGGGAGGCATTCATGGCGCTGTCGCCCCATCTGAAAATCTTGGAACTCAGCGGGCTGCGGCTCGACCAGCCGTTGACCCACTGCGGTGAGTTGTGTGCCAACGAAATCAGTCTGGCGTCGGCGGCTCGGTTCCACGCCGTGGAGCGGGCGTTCCAGACGGCGATTGATCGGCGTGTTGATCTGGTGATTCTCCATTCAGAGATCCTGACCGATGGCTCTACGGGTGGGCGAGCTGCGTGGTTTCTGGGTCGCCTCTTGGAGTCGTCCTGCAACCAGGGAATCCCGGTTCTCTGGGTCGAACACAGACACAACGCTTGGATGGAGCGGTATGTTCCGACCCCGCCAAATTTGGTGCGAGTGCTGCCTGGAGAGATGCACCGCATCGTCACAAGCGCCGGTCCGGTCCAATTCCTCGCCGGACGCTCTCCTGATGTCCATTCTCCTGGAGAGCGCGAAGCGGGACTGGTCATGATCGGGCTCCACTGCGGGTCCGGAGTCCAGCACGATCTCGATATCTGTGATCTCGTACTGAGGGAACCAGTTCCAACATCCGATCGGGTCGAGGACTTCGTGAAGGCTGCCGGGGATGTCCCCGCGCTCGCACTGGCCAATCTGCATACCCTGTGTACCGACCGCACACACACACGCGAGCCTCTCGCCGTTTCGCCCCTCGGTTATACACGCGTCGCCTGTGGACTCGGTGCGACACTCGCTCCAGACAGACTGGCCGAACACCTGACCGAAGAGGTCGACGCAGCCGCTGGTCGTTACTTTGCCGAGCACCCGCAGACCCAACTACTCATTGTGGACCTCGCGATCGCCGGGCATGGGTCGGCGTGGAGTGCGCTCTGGAATTCCGAATACCGCGAGTCTCTTCAAACCGAGCTGTCCCGTCTCTCCCGGCATCCCGGTTGTCGCATACGAAACATCTTTCCGATGGCGGATGGGGTAGAAGCCACGCGGGCGTGCCCCTTCACACAGGAATTGAATGCGATTTGGGCCGAGGCGACCGACCGGCCAGCTCACGCGGTCCGCACGTTGGCCGATCTCGCTCCCGCGTCGGTTACGCTGGACGACTGGGCGAGCCATGAACGCATCCCGTTTGATCATCCCCTGGCGAACGAAGTGCGCCAGGCATGCCTGCACTTGTTGCGGTCTGCCTCCTGACACCTGCGGCACGCTGGCGGCACACTTCTCACTTCCTGGATTCCCAGACACCGCGGAACCCGACCATGCAGCTTCAAAGTATTCAG
>JANOKO010000716.1:0-1074 GCA_031419335.1 Planctomycetota bacterium | reverse complement strand
TCTGCTCGAAGTCGGTTCCCGGCTGTTCCCACGTTGTGGCGAATGCGGGTGCGGGGTAAGTCGCCAAGACCCTCAATGTCGAGAGTTCCCAGATCGCCAGTCCCCCACTCGCTGTGATGCTCGCCACACGTTTCGCATCGGGCGAGAGAGCCATCACGCCCGCGAAGCGAATGCCGTGGCCGAAGTCTGGCCGTATCCCCCGACCATCCGGAAGGTTTTCCTCCTTCTCCGGCCAACGTGGGCAAACCGTTTCCGGCGGAACCACCTCCCGCAGCTTCGGTTCTTGCAGCGGGTGCCAGAACCGAATCACCGCTTTGTCAATCACGATCAGGCGATCACCGCTCGGGGTGAACTGCAACATTGATCGCTCACCGCCGACGTTGTCCACGGGAGAACCGATGGGCTCCCCCTTCGCGAGATCCCACAACACGAGGTAGCCGTAGCGACTCAGCGTGGCGAGCGACTTCCCGTCCGGTGAGAATGCTAGTGCCGCCATCCGTTCGCCCTCGCGGCTCGCCTTCTTGAGATGGTGTGTCGGCTTCTCGTCGCCGACCTTCCAGACGAGGACCGTTCCGTCGGTGCGGCAGGCGGCGATCTGTTGGCCCTGCGAATCGATCGCCACGGCATAAACGCTGTACTCCGGCCCGACTTTAAAGGTCTGCTTCGGCTGCAACGTTTCGCTCTGTCGCAACTCCACCGTCCCGACATTCGTACCCGTGACGATCATCGTTGGTCGTCCGCCGACAGCCATCGAATTTGCGTGGTTCGTCATCCGCACCAATTGACTGAGCTCGCAGCCGACCAGTTCCCCGTCGTTTGTGTTGCCTCGAATGGTAAACATCCACTGGCCTAGGCCGTTGAACTTCCCCGTTGTATACAGCGTGGAATAGCGTGAGTCCCACGCCAGACGATCCACTGGCGAGGCGTTGCCCACGACGGGCGCAGGTCCGCGAGGATCAGCTGCAGTGACGGTGAAGGGAACGATCAGTAACAGGAGTGCCCGAATGAGCGGGAGCGGCATGCTGTGTTCTCCTTGTTTGGATAACCGCGATCACTGGGTGACTGCTTCGAATG
>JANOKO010000715.1:0-1201 GCA_031419335.1 Planctomycetota bacterium | reverse complement strand
CAACCAGCGTTGAGGACTCGCAGCAGCAGTTCGTACTGCATCGGGTCGTATCCCTCGGGCTTGGGGAACGGGACGCGGTTTGGGTCATGCTTGGTCATACAGGTGCGGTAGCAGTACGCCTGCACCCGCTTGTCGCCCGCTCCATATTCACCCACTGGGGCGGAGCTGACTCCGGGCAGCACGCCGCTCGACTTGTCACCCGGAATGACGAACGCGCTGATGGGGGTTTTGACCGCGCCGAAGTGGTGCCGATGGTGCAGCACGCCGACCTGGATGCCGTTCCACTTCTCGTCATAGACCGCCTGAGCCTCGCGCCCGACATGGTAATCGCACTTCGCAGCTGCCAGGAGATCGCCTTCGTAGGTGGCGTCGATGAACATCTTGCCGGAATAGGTTTTGCCGCTGAGCATGGTGATTGAGGCGATCCGCCCATCGACGATCTTGACCCCCTGCTCGCGATCGAGCCACTCGTTGCGATGGACCTGGATGCCGTCGTCTTTCACGAAGTCTTCGAACACCTGCTCGGCGACATGCGGCTCAAAAATCCACTGCGTCCGCTCGGCCCCATCAATCGCGGGAGTGCCTTGCCCCTTGCCGCCGTACTCGGACTTTTTCTGCCACTTCCAGGCTGCGTCCGTGTCGTAGTGCTTCCACACGCGATGGTAGAACTCCCGCGTCAGGCCGCCGATCACCGCCTTGTTCCCGGTATCGGTGAACCCCAGCCCTCCCGCTGACAGCCCGCCAAGATGCTAGTCCGGGCCGACCACGACCACCGTCTTCCCCATCCGCTTGGCCTGCACCGCCGAGATCACCCCGGCTGAGGTGCCGCCATAGACGACGAGGTCGTAGTCGGCTGCCATTCCCAGGCGGGCTCCCCCAGCGATCAGTCCCAGACAGAACAGCAGATGCGGAATATTCATGGAAGAACCAGAGTTGCGGTAGAAGGTGTGTGCGTCACAAAAGCTGGATGGATTCGACTGTTTCGAATTCGAAGCGTCTACGGATTCGACTCCGGCTTCAACTCCGTGATCGTCGTCATCGCCAGAGGGAACGCATCGAGCAACTGGCGGATGTCAGCCAGCGTCACGCGACGGTAGGCATCGATCTCTTGCTCCACCGACTGGTACTCCGTGCGATAGACCCAGTCGCCACCAATGACAGAGAGGCGACCCATGGGACGTTCGCTGCGCAGTACAATCCG
>JANOKO010000714.1:0-6642 GCA_031419335.1 Planctomycetota bacterium | reverse complement strand
AATTGGGACGGAATCTGTTTGGGGGATGGTCGAGTGAGGTGATAGACTCTGTGCTTGGCGCGGATCGCGTCTGCATATCGTCGTCCTGTCACTGTGTGAATAGGTATCGGTTCATCTGGGGATGTGCCGTCTGTTCAAGTTCAGGTTCTTCCTGAGGAGTCGGAGTATGCGTTCCCTCAAGGTGAATGCGTTCGCTTGGCTGGCCGGTTTGGCTCTCGTCGGTTCTGTGTCGGCTGCCGACACGATTACCGATGCGGCGGTGCTGTATAGTCATCAGGCACTTGACGGTCATTCGTACTTTGCGGTTTCCCTGCAGGGACCAACGACTGCGGCGCTCGCCAAACCGCATGACCATGTCATCCTCATCGACACTTCGGCCAGCCAGGTCGGAGAGCACCGCACGATGGCGATCGCGGTACTTCGAGAGATGTTGGGGGCGATGCCTGCGACAGATCGGGTGCAAATTTCCGCGATCGACGTGCGATCGACTTTGATGACAAAGGGTTTCGTGACCCCGGCCCAAGCCGCCTCGCAAGCCATCGCGACCTTGGAGAACCGACTCCCCGCTGGTGCGACGGACCTGCTGCCCGCGATGACATCGGCTGCGGAACAACTGCAGGGGGAGCGAGCGGGCTCGATCGTCTACATCGGCGACGGCATGAGTTCTGCCCGTTTGCTGGAAACGGTGGAGTTACAAACTCTGGTGTCGGGACTGCGTGACCGCCACATTCCAATTCACGGATTCGCTGTCGGAGCGAATAAGGATCTTCGCTTGCTGGGGAATCTGGCCCAGACCACCGGAGGCTTTGCCCTCATCGATGACTCCACTCAGACAGCTTCGATCGTCGGGCAGCGTCTCGCTGTAGCGATTGATCTCCCGGTCACGTACCCCACCTCGCTGGCTGTCCACTGGACGAATGCAGAAGTCCTGCCACAGCAGCCACTGCCGCTACGATCGGATCGTGAAACGGTCTATCTGGCTCGTGGACAATGGGCAATCGGGGCGGCATTGACCGTCCAGACCGCTGAAGGCGAGTTGACCTGGAATGTGCCCGAAGCCAAGTTTCGCCAAGGGAACCAGTATCTGACAGGATTCTGGAATCAGGCATCGGCCACCCAGGGACTCTCCGTGCCGTTCGCGGGTGTCAACTTCCTGAATGCCGCCCGGCAATCGTTCGTTGATCGAGTGGAGCAGCTCGAAATCGAAGCGGACAACCACTTGTTCAAAGGAGACTTGGCTCAAGCGGATGCCGCGACGGCAGAACTCCGACAGCTCGATCCAGGCAACGTGCATGCCACGGGTGTCACCAATCGGATTGGCAAATTGAAGGTCCAGACTGTGGCGGCTCAGGACGAAGCTCAGCCAGTTGTGGGAGCTCCAGCTGCGGATGCCGCCGACCCAGCACTCCAGGGGCGGACCAAGCCCGTGGATCTCACCCCCATCGCTCAGGAGGAAGCCAATCGCAAGGCTCGTACCCAGAAGCTGCAACACGAACTGGAACTGAACATCAAGGCTGCTCAGCAGGTCTTACCGGTCTCCCCGGAAGCTGCGTTGACGCTGATCGAAGCCAGCCGCAGTGCGATCAAATCGGCACTGGATATCGATGCCGATGAGAAGGCCCGACTGTTGAAGCAGGCCGAATCGGAATTGACCAAACTCCAGAACAAGATGGCAGTTCTCCAGAACCGGATTCAGGCTAGCGAACAGCGTAAGGCTGAGCAGGAAGCCCAACAGCGGGTGATTGACTATGCTTCCGAGCAGGACGAAAAACTGAAGCAGCTCGTGGACCGCATTCGGGCGCTCATGGATGACGGGTATCACGGAGACGAGGACGCCTTCGAACAGGCGGAAGCCGTCGCCCGAATCATCGAGTCCATGGCCCCCAATTCCTCCACCGGTGCCTCGACGGTGTTCGCCGCAGAAGCCGCTGGACAATTGTCAAAAGCCGAGCATCTGCGTTCGCTCCGGTATGACCGGTACTTGGAAACTCTCTATCAGGTGGAACTGTCCCACGTGCCGTTCCCGGATGAGCCACCCGTGCGTTATCCGCCAGCAGCTGTCTGGCAACAGTTGACACTGAAGCGAGAAAAGTGGAAATCGGTTGACCTGCACAAGGACAGCCCCAACGAGCAAAAGATTGCCAAAGCGCTCGATCAGCCGACAGTGTTGGAGTTTCCGGATAACACGCTGAAGGATGTCGTGGACTTTATTCAGGAGTACCACAACATTCAGATACGTCTGGATGAGCAAGCTCTCAGCGATGCGGGCCTGGATTCCGAAACGCGGATCAATCTGGTGATCTCGGGGATTACTCTCCGCAGTGCCCTCAAACTGATGCTGGAGAATGTCAACGGCACCGAGTTGACCTATATCATCGAAGATGAAGTGATGAAGATCACGACGCGGGAGAAGGCCGACGAGAACTATACCACTCGTGTCTATCCGGTCGGCGACCTCGTGATTCCGATTCGTCCGCTCCAGGGTCAAGGCCAAGGCGGCCAACAAGGCGGCGGTCAGCAAGGTGGCGGCCAGCAGGGTGGTCAAGGTGGCGGTCAGCAGCAGGGTGGCGGCGGTGGATTTGGCAGCGTGCCCTACGCTCCGCGAGTTCCGATGTCTGATGCTGGAAAAAAAAACCGGCTGAATTGATTGAATCTGCGCAAGTTGCGAATTCTGCGCAAGGTCAAATCGCTCAGTCTTCAACCCAGCAGCGGCCCCCGGGGACAGCCCCGAAGGCCGCTGCTGGCGTTTCCTCGCCCGCACCCGTGCGTGACAAACAGGGTTCCCCGCCTGCCGAGACTGGAACCATCGCTCCAGGAACCGTGCGCGTCACGGGGGTGACTCCCTCGCGGCCGTCAGTGGGTTTTCCGGACTGTGCGACATCCGGACCAGAGGTCTGGCGACCATTTTTTGCAAAGACCTCACACCCGGTAAGAGCAGTCCAGCGGCATGTGATGTACCTCTCCGATCAGAAACAACATGAACACATCATCGCGCTGTTAAATGCAGCCATTATCGAGGGACAAGCTCAGCCATGGATGTATGAAGTGTTGGCGGTCACAATGGAGACCGCCAAATACCCCAAAGATGAAGTCGAGCGCGTCGTCCTGTCGGTGGCCGATTTTGGCAATGCGACCTATGAATCCATGATGTATTCGGGTGCCTACCTGAGCAACTTCGGACGTGCCGCGGCGGCACTGCGGATGTATCGCCAAGCCGCTCGCATGGCCCCCGATCGTCCCGAGCCCTACGCGCTGAGTCTGAAGCTTGCGAACCAGACTGGAGTCGCAGACGACGCGATCTGGGCGGCGTGTGGAGTCTTGCGCCATGCCTGGGGGGCGGATCACCAGTACATCCAGGAGCAAGCCGAACTCTTGCTGAACGAAACTGAACAGCAACTCCGAAAAGCCAAGTCGCAAGATCAGTTGGCACATCTGCAAGAACTCACCACGACCGCTCGTCGCCGCGACCTGCGGGTGCGACTCCAGTGGAACGGAACTGCCGATTTGGACCTCTCGGTGGAAGACCCCGCAGGGGGCGTGTCGTCGTTTGAAGTTCCAGAATCTGTGGGTGGAGGGTATCTCCTCACTGATGGCTTTGGTCCGAAGAACTGCCAAGAGAGCTACGTGTGTCCTGTCGGATTCTCTGGAAAGTATGTCCTGCGTGTGAAGAAGTCATCGGGGAAAATCGTGGGCGAGCGAGCCGTGTTGACGATTATCACCCATGCCGGGAGTCGGCAAGAGATCACAGTGCAAAAGACAATTCAGTTCGACATGTCCAATGAGCAGATTCTCAGCATCACGCTGCAAGACGGGCGCCGTGAAGAGCGACGAGCCACCTCCATCGCTGCTCCGGCAGGTGTCGCTCGGGATTGGGAGCGTGTTGCCGGGCAGGTCGGGCGTCCGACCTCACGTACCGTGGATCGCGAGACGCGAAGTCTCGTGTCCGAAATGCGAAATTCCCGTCAACAGGGGGCTCTCCCAGCACGTGGAGGCAACGGTAATGCTGGCAATGGATTTGGCGCGATTGGCTTCGCACCCACCATCAGCATCATTCCAGAAGGAACCAGTCTAGCTGTCCAAGCTGTGGTCTCACCGGACCGACGCTATGTACGAATGGCTTTGAGCCCTTCCTTCTCGTCCATCATTGATGTGGCGGTGTTCTCCTTCCAAGGGCCGAATAGCGGCACCACTTCCTCTGCCTCCGGCCGCTAAGGCAGGCGGGCGAAAATAGTCTCCACGTAAGACGGCCTATCCAGGCCGTCTTGCTGTAAGAATCGATCGAGGACGGCCTGGAAAGGCCGTCCTACGGGGACTTGAATTCCCGACATTTGCCTAACGACTCAAGAGCTGCAACGGCACAGCAGGGCCATGTTGAAGAGATCAGGTTCACTGACTCATTCGAACTTCAGCAGTCCAAACGTCTGTGGTGCAGGTGTCTCGTTCAGTGGGTGATTCCAGCCTTGCAGTCCGATGGTGGGAATGACACGTGTCATCCCTGTGGCCCAGTACGTACCGCTCGTGGGCGGGGTGGGGACGAGTTCTTCCCACGGGATCGCGGCTTCAAATCGCCACACCTGATCGTCTCCGTATGCGGCGACGTACCACTTCGGATTCCAGCCAGTGGCATCCCAGCATGCTTCGCTGGTCCAGCCGCGCTGATCGATATCGAAGCGATAGAATGTGTTGTAATCCCGATCCGTATCGAACTGCACACTGATGCGATCATGCAAAGCCAGGTCCGCGTCATGCATGCGACCGGCCCGTTGGGGCTGATCGCGGGATTGTCCCTCGGACCGCGGTAAACTTCCTGCGAGGTATAAAAAGCGGTCATCGCGCAGCAGCATCACCATCGACCGAGGTCCCACGACCTGTAAACCGACATTCTTCCCCAATGCTTGCGATCCAACGAAACCGTCTTCGTGATTATCCAGGGGCTGGTCTGTCAGCATCACTTCTGCGGCGCCCTCCCAGCAGAGATCCGTGAGCTTACCATCGAGTCGGGGAGCGAATGCAGTCTTGCGGCAAACCACCACGGGACGGGGCGAGCGAGCCTGGGGTTGTAATAGCCAGGCTTCTCCCTGGGCGACCTGGCTCCACGCATCCTTCGAATTCAGCAACTGTCCCATCACTCGGTCGGCATCGGCATGCCGTGAGCTGCGCCGCAGGAGTGCGGCGATCGACATCTGGATATGGGGTTCCAGGAAAAAACCGGGCGACGATTGTCGGACAAGCCCGGAGATTTTGGTCGCTTGAGTCCGCCACTGCTCGGCCTGCAACGAGACGAAGTCATTCCCGGAAGTGTCACCCGCGACAATCGAAGACAGGTCTTTGGGTTTCACGTGGACCGGAGAATCGACACCTTGAAAAGGAGGTGGTGACACTTCAATCTCCGGAGTTGCCAGACTCCCAGGGCGCTTCTGGTTCTTTTGAATCTGGGCCTCGTATTGAGCCTGCAGGATGACGGGGTCCAGTTGAAACTCCGTCTTCTGGGAGATACGAGGCCGCAGCCGCTGCCAACTCATCTCGGAACTCGTCCAGAATCGCAACAGCCAGGCAGCGCTCTCGGCCGCAGCTGGGTGGTCTGGATAGAGGTCAAGCAGCAATGAACTGGTTTGCTCCGCCGAGTCCCAGAGCATGCGTTCGCGGTAGCCACGGGCCAGATCCGAGAGCAGCTTGGCCCCCTGGTCGGGAGGGAGTTCCTCGACCGTTCCAGGCAACTGGGCGATCAGCTCCACGCCGTGAGACTGCCCATCCATCAGTTTCTCGCCGTAGAGAGTGAAGGTCTGCCGACGCTTGATCGCGGTCTTGCGGCTTTCGAGATCATCCAGAGACACAGCGGCGAGCCTTCGCCGCGCGGGTCCGCCCGTTGGGATATCGAGACCGCCAAAGAGTGATTGGCCCGCGAGCGTCTGGTTCTCCAGGACAGAACTGACCAGGGTCAGTCCCTCATTGTGGATCTCCAAATCGGGAGTCTCAAAGAGTCGGGCGGCTGCCGGTTCCGCGAGTTGGTCGATGGTGACGCGCGCACGGGCCAGATAGTCCTGGGCCGACACAGTTTGTGAACCTGCCGTCCCCGGTGTGTGCGAGAAGACTTTCTGGACTTGCCACGGAGAGAGTCCGACCAGCGCGGCGAGGTCGACGTGCTGCGTAGAACTGCCAGCCGCAATCACGGCGGCTTGAACCGCTTCATAGGTCATTTGGGCTGCCGCATCGTCCTCGGTCGGAGTCGAGATTAGCACGACATCGGGCTGCCACATCCGAATCTTGGCGACCAGATCGGTCGTCACCACCTGCGGGAGCTTCTGGTCAGTGAGCAGTAGCCACTCTTCGAGGAGTTTGTTGCGATCCCGGTTGAGTGCCGGGACTGTCATTGGGAGTCGCCAATCGAGAGTCGCCTGGCTACCGCCGACGACGGACACAGCGTCCTCCAGTCGCGACTGCACCGGAATATTGATGAGGGCCTCGGTCCCCAGATCGCGTCGAGTCAGCACGAGTACTCCGGAGCGATACCCCCATTCGCTGGAGAAGTAGGCCGTTACCCCCCACGGCACCTGCTGGGGATGAGCATGAATCATCAGGAGCGCCAGTCGCCGCTCTCTGCCGCGGACAGCGGTCCAAGTGGTTCCGCCGTCATGCGTGATA
>JANOKO010000713.1:0-4610 GCA_031419335.1 Planctomycetota bacterium | reverse complement strand
CGAGAGAAGCTGGCGGCATTTCAACCACTGATGATGCGGTCCTTGCAAGCGAAATCTTACGACTCGCTGGAACGAGCGATCGAAGCAGCCATCACAGTGATCGAGCAAAACCCGCTTCCCGATCAATCGTCCAAGTTTGGCACCTACGGCGATTCGGCGGAGATCGCAAAACTTCGGCTCGCGAATTTGTCTATCGCAACGGCGCTGGCGGACGAAGGTAAGAACGACGAAGCGGCCCGTCATCTGGCACTGGCCGACGCCGTGATTGATCCGCTGCCCGAGCAGTCCGCCCTGGTCAAATGGCAACTGCAGAACCTGCGGATTCATGTCTTATTGAAACTCAATCGCATCGATGAAGCACTTCAGCATCTCAATACGATCAAGACGCCTCTGACTGTGTCATTTTCAGCTGCGGAGATCGCAGCCCATCAAATCAAAAACGGGAATGTGGAAGCTGGACTAAAGACGGCTGAGCGAATTGGAACCGGGCGGGGTCTCGGGGACAATCGCGGAAAGGTCGCCATCGCGCTGTTTGAACACGGCGACCGCAACATCGCTGCGGAGTACATCAACCAGGTCGGTGAAACGGACGAAGCGATGAACGCATTGACCACGCTCGCTCGTCATTGGGTTGAGGCAGGCGATACCGCTCGACTGCAATCCACTTTTGACTCCATCAATTCACTCACCGCGCGAACGCACTATGCCACTTCCGCTGCTGTGTTTCTCACATTACGCAATGTGTCGAATGCAAATGACTAGGCGGGTCGGGCGGTACAACCTAAGTCTTCGAAGGGGTGTGGCGAGGGCCGGAAGCCACTCAGACTGTGCCAACCCCGCAGCATTCCTGCGGGGGATTACGTGATTGTGGTGATCCAATGCTGCTCGTGTTTCGTTATCCCCGTATCACAGCTACGATCTCAATCGGGAGGGAATCATGAATCAGCCGGAATCGACGTGTCCCAAGTGTGACAGCTCGATGGAACTGGGGTACACCCCGGACTATGCGCACGGATCGGTGTTTCTGGGGCATTGGATCCGAGGTCGTCCCAAATCGGGATTTTTGTCGTTCTTTGATCGACTCCGCATTGGGGCGCCGGGCACACTCTCCGTCCCCATCGGCGTCCATCGCTGCCAGTCGTGCGGCTACCTGGAATTCTATGCCCGCGAGGAGTTTCTTCCGAAATGAGAACGGCAAGGTGGAGCGACTCCAAGGATGCACCTTGCCGGGATCCTGGTCGACCCCGTCGACTTTCAAATTGTCGGCGGAACGTGATTGGGATACAAAACCTGGGATGAGACTGCCTCAACACGAATCCCGTCTTGGACAACCCCTCGTATGCCTCAACTGATTTCCTCCCCCGTCCGTGTGGAAGCTGTGGGCCAGCCGCCGAAGATCATTGAGGAGTTCGCGGGACGGAAGAGTTCCGGTGACACCGTAGCCAGTGTCGCACGGATGCGCTCACCTTCCGGTTGGAGCGAACCGGGCCAACGCCCCGAGTTTCAGGAGATCACCGTGGTTCTGCGGGGTTTGTTACGAGTCGAACATGCTGCGGGAGCGCTGGATGTCCAAGCAGGACAAGCGGTGATCACAGCGCCTGGCGAATGGGTTCGCTACAGCACCCCCGGCAGCGAAGGAGCGGAGTATGTGGCCGTCTGCTTGCCAGCGTTCTCGATCGACACGGTGCATCGCGATGCGTGAGAGACTCTGCCTCGCTCCGGTACTCTTCATCGTGTGGCTGACCCTCTCCGTGGCCGCCGAAGAGGTCTTGCACCGCCATCAGGATGACCGCCCCCGGGTGAATACTCAGAAAGCCCAGACCAACGGTATCCTGCGTTACGATTCGAAGCGGCTAATTCTCTATACCGATATCGAGCCCGAGCAGGCCCGTACCGTGGTGACGCTGGTCGACCAAGTCTACTCCACCTGGGAATATCAACTGGGCCAGTTCCCCGAGGCGCGCGACAAGAGTGAATTCCAGATCACCGGCTATCTGATGAAAGACCCGAACAAATTTCTGACTGCGGGTCTGCTTCGCAAGAACCCCTCCACAATTCTGCACGGTCAAAACAAGGGTTATGAATTCTGGATGCACGAACAAGAGTGGGACTACTACCGAGCCCACCTGCTGCTGCATGAGGCCACGCACTGCGTCACGCAATGCCGTGAGGATGATGATGATCAGCGCCCGCTGTGGTTCCTCGAAGGGATGGCCGAATACTTCGGCACACATCAACTCGTCGATACGAACCAGCCGGGCGTCAAGACGCTTCGGTTCGGAGTGATTCCAGCCAGTGCCGAGGATGCCCACGGGTTTGGCCGGATTGAGATGATTCGAGCGGAGTGCGAAGCGGGAAGAGCGTTGGCGGCGGACGATGTGCTGCTTCTCGGACAGAAAGAATTCTCCGAATCGCGTTCGACGCCGTACGCTTGGTCCTGGGCACTGTGTACGTTTTTGGCTACGCATCCGGCGACCGCTGTCGAGTATCGGAGCGTCTGTCAACAATGGGACACCGCGCAGTTCACGCGAGCGTTCTTGACATTCTGGACACGCCACAAAACCGTGATCGACTCCGACTGGGAGCTGTTCCGAGAGTCGCTGTGCTACGGATTCGATTTGCCTCGCGGAGCGACCACACGCAAGGAATCGGTACGATTGGAGCCGCTGGCCACGCGCGAGTTGAAGTTGCTCGCAGATCATGGGTGGCAAAGCACGGGAGTGCTAGTCAGGGAGGGACAGACATTTCAGGTGAGTGCCACGGGACGAGTCACGCTGAGGATGTCCACGAAACCCTGGGAGAGCGAACCCGCCGGGATCAGCATCCGCTACTCCGAGGGACAACCCATTGGCCGATTGCTCGCCGCAGTGCAGCGCTCAACGCCCGCTCAGACTGGTCCTGTCCGGCACTGGCAGTTCTTCGACATTGCAGCCGGAGCCACTGTGAAATTCGCCGATGCCGGGACGTTGTATTTGCGGGTCAACGACCGCTGGAATGAGCTGACAGACAACTCTGGTGAATATCGGGTCCAACTGACAGCCCGGGATTGAGAGGACGGTGTGCCACACACTGAGTGGCACACCAGCCCACTCAGAGGCACACTTCGTTGAGTCGACCAGTGGGGACACCATTGCCCGAGTACAACCATTCATGACACTCCATAACTCAACTCCGATAGGCAGCCAGCGCTGGAAATTGGCCGTGGGTTGGGCGTGTGCCCATGCGGCGCTGTGGCTCGGGGTCGCCTACTTCCTGGGACTCTTCTGGTTCTCGCCCAAAGCGCTACAGAACAACTCGGAATACACTCGCAGTCAGATATTCTTCGCGTTGCCGGAATTGTTGGGCGAATTCGTTTTCCCCACCCGCGATCCCGATGTTCATGTCCGTCCCAGCGGCTGGCAGTATCTCCCTGAGCGGTTTGACCTACTCGCCGTCGCGGGAGTGATCCTGCTGTTCGCCTGGGGATGGGGTCGCTTGATCGTTGAGTGGTTGATCCCTAGCCCACAGCGTTCGTCAGGGGCAGGTGCCGAACTCCCGCGCTGGCACATCGGGCTGGGCGCGGATCTGGAGCAGTTTTACTGGGCGCTGGTCATTGGGATCGCGGTATGGGGCACGCTGACGCTGCTATTGGGGTTGGTGAGAGCATTGACTCCCGTGGTGTTTTGGGGACTCGGGTGTGGGCCTCTGGTGATGGCGCTGGTGACTAATTGGAAGACATGGAAGGCAGACACGCCTGTCTACCCCACTCCTTCGATTTGGACCGGACTGGGGATCGCCTGTGCCATCGCGGTGGCTCCGTTCCTCCTCGCGATGCTCCTCGGATCGCTCCAGCCCCCGAACGATTTCGATGTGAAGGAGTACCATCTCGAAGGGGCCAAGGAGTTCTACCAGCGGGGACGAGTCGAAATGCTCCCGCATAATGTTTACACGAGCTTTCCGTTCCTGACGGAGATGCTGTGTCTCTCCGGGATGGTCCTGCGAGGTGACTGGTTTCGAGGAGCACTCGCCGGGCAGGCGGTCCTCGCCGCTTTTGCTCCGCTCACCGCTCTGGGTCTGTTCGTCGCTGCCCGGCGCTGGCTCGGGACCACAGCGGGGTGGTTCGCAGTCCTCGTGCATTTGACCTGCCCGTGGAACTACCGGATCTCGATCATCGCCTATGCCGAAGGGGGGCTGGCGTGCTTCCTGTTTGCGGCGTTCTTTTCCGCCTGCCGCGTGATTGAGGCGACCGAATGGAAAGCGGCCCGCCGCTGGACGCTGCTCACCGGCTGCCTCGCCGGGGCCGCTGCGGGGTGTAAGTACCCGGCGGTGTTGACGGTGGTGATTCCGCTGGGGGCGCTCGTGGCAGGATGGGCATTCCTGCCCGTCCCTCTGTGGATGAGCAACTCGAAAGAAGGGACGGGCAGGATTGCCCATCCTACGATCCGCCACGCCTTGCTCTATACGCTCGGCGTTCTCGCGACCTTTGGTCCGTGGCTGGGCAAGAACCTGTGCGAGACCGGTAACCCCGTCTACCCGTTGCTCTATTCCATCTTCGGCGGGGCCGACTGGGACGCGGCTTCGAACGTCAAGTGGAAGGCGGGGCATCCGCTACCGCTGAAGGAGATCACCGG
>JANOKO010000712.1:0-2467 GCA_031419335.1 Planctomycetota bacterium | reverse complement strand
CAACTTCCACAGTTGGAAGGGGTGGTGTGGTCGGACATCTGGGTTTCGCTTCCCCGTGGAGCAGGATACCGTCCGGCGCGGGCCAATTCGACAGTACTCTCCAGCATTCCGACCGATTGGCCGGTGGGTTGGTCAGAGAGTCTGACGAGCGCGCGGGAAGACCTGTATCAGAGTACCACAGCGAGCCTTTCCATTGAGACTGCGATCGGCGAACCCGTCGTGCGACCGGTATTGGCCGAGACTCTGATCTGGGTCGAAGGGGGGCGAGATCCGTTGGTCCCAATGCGATTTGGGATTACAAAATACCTGTTGATCGCAGAGCGCGAAATCACTCTGGAAATCCCGAACTCCGCTCGCCCGCTCATCCAGGCCATCGCGATCAATGGGCGACCACAAGCCCCCGATACTCCCGTAAGATTGGTGCCCCGTGCCAATGACCTGTCGCACGAGTTGGTCGTGTGGTGGCAATCCGACCTGGGGGCTGCGGGGCATGATCCGGGAGACTTCATTCAACTTCCAGGATCGCTCGCGTTTCCCCACTGGTTCGGAGTTGTCCCGCCACATCATCAAGTTCTGCTGGACCATTGGGGCCGACCCGATCCTCTGCGCCGAGAGTACTGGCTCCATCGATCTGAAGCGATCCTGAGAGTTGCCCGTGAGTTTCAGGGAGCGACCTGGTCGGTGGATGGACCGCTGTTGCATCAACTGGCAGACAGCCGTGACGAACTCCAGCGCGTCGGGCAGATGTCGGAACCCGAAGCGGAACGGCGTGATCAGATCCTTCAACAATGGCAGCAGTTCTCTCAAGCCAGCGGGAGTATTTCCTCTCCGATTCCAGATGTGGGCAGCACGACACATGATTTCGGGTTGGATGCGATTCTAGCACTCTGCGGCGATTCCCGGTCGGTGTGGCTCCGCTCTCAGGATTCACCACAGACTTGGCCACAAATGATGGATCGGAAATGGGGGATCACTCTGACTGCCAGCCTGGCTTCGGTGGTCTCATTGCTGGTACTGACTTGGATCGTACGCATCTTTCGGAGGTGGGATATTGCGGAGAGGTTAGCATTACGTCCGAATGCCACAATGGCTGGGCTGGGGCTGATCTGGTGGGTGTTTTTATCGCCCAGTGTGTTAGGGCTGGGATTGGCTGTACTCAGCTTTGGACTGTGGGGTCGAGAACGCTGGACTCGGGCTCGTCACGCAGCGCAAGCCGATTCCCCGTTGCAGGGGTGATCATCTATAGGGCGACTGCCTGTCGGAAGACTGGCTGCGTTCCTCTGCGGGTGAGCCTGTATGGGAGTCACTCCACCTCACTTTTCTCACTGTCTGCCAAAGATCATTGGCTTGGGTTGCAGAGGGCAGCCTCCTACAATGCCTGCCTGCATGTGGCTGAACTGCGAGGCATGTATGGCCATTCTTCCCATTACGGTCTGGGAACAGAGTCCTGACTGGTTTCCGGAGTTGCAACGTCAGTTGGAACCACTCGGAGTACGGGTGACGACCGGTCGGTGGGAGGTGGATGTGGCTCGTCGAGTGGCCGAGGGGGCTCGCCAATTGGTGATCTCCCTTCCGCAGGGGGAACGGTTGCCGTTGAGATCGGTGCAGCGGTGGGTGGCCAGCGGTTTGCGGGTGCATGTGGTACTCGCCCCGGCGGATGAGTCGTATCGGTGGTTCCTCCATGAGCTGGGGGTGACCAGCGTGTTCGACTTCGAGGGGGCACGGCAGTCGCTCGTGCGGGCCGTGTCGTAGGATGGGCCCATTGGCCCGTCCTTCCGATCGAATTTCGCAGGCCAATCGGGTGACATGGAACGGTGAAGACTGGCTCATGCATCAGACCCGTTGGGGAAGGTGATACGGAGAGCGGACGGGCCAATGGGCCCGTCCTACAACAGAGAACCACAAGGCGAACTTGATGCTGAATGAACAGAGCGTGCGCGGGACCGTTTCCAGTGTGCGCGATCCCGAAATCGGTCGGTCGCTGGGCGACCTGAACATGGTCCGCACCGTCCAGATCAGCGGCACTACCGTGCGTGTCGGTCTCGAACTGCCGACTCCCGCCTACCCCGATCGAGAGCGGATCACCGCAGCTGTGAAGGCGGCATTGACTCCGCAGGGAGCGACCTCGGTTGAGGTCGACTACACATGGGTCGTGAAGGGGAAGGGGACTGGCGGGGCGATTGGCCTGAACGTCAAGAACGTGATCGCAGTCGGCAGCGGCAAGGGCGGCGTCGGGAAGTCGACCGTCGCAGCTGCGCTGGCCCTGGGGCTGAAGCACTATGGGGCCAAGGTCGGCCTGATGGACGCCGACGTGTACGGCCCGAGCATCCCGCACTTGGTGGGGGCCAAAGGAACTCCGGTCGTTAAGCAGATCCCGCTCGACGATGGCCGCGTGATGGAGCGGATCGTCCCGATCGATGTCGACGGAATGCCGACGATCTCGATGGGGTTCATGGTCAAGGCCGAT
>JANOKO010000711.1:0-3901 GCA_031419335.1 Planctomycetota bacterium | reverse complement strand
TGTGCCGTCAGTCCGTCCGGACCCACTCAGGTCCGGCCCATTCGAGAAACACCCTCCGCCTCGGCGGTCTGGTCGGGGGGGAGGGATGTCGATTTCATCAGATTCATCCAAGCGAGCCGGTGAGCGTCAGCCCACGGACCCTTCGGAACGATACCCGCCGAGACAAACTTCCGAAGTCTTCGAAGACTTCGGAAGTTTTCGGGTGGAGTCTCATCTGCCGACTATTCCCCCTCTGCAGCTGTCTCCTCGGCCACGTTCAGGGCCTTGTACCCACCTTGAGACTTGAAGTAGAGAATCAAGAGCAGATAGCACACCGCCATCATGGCCGGGACATAAGCGGTGAGTTTGAGGGCCATCTTGCCGCCGTAAACTCCCGCGTCCCCGACCGGCTTCTTGTCGTCCTTGGCAGTGGACTTGGCTGTGGCCCACCAATCGGCGAGCTTCTTGACGTTGCCCTTGTCGTCGTTCAGTTTGCCATCGGCGACCAGTTTCGTGTCGCGGTCCAGTTCCTTACCGCCATCTTCCAGAACCCCGACCTTGGCTCCATCCAGACCGGCGGCTGAGAATCCCATGAAGTCGCTGGGCTTCTCGGCCTTGTAGCGTGCGAACACTTCCTGGGACTCAGCCAGCTTAGCCGAAGCGTGGTAGTCCTGCTTGAAACCGATCGCCGGTCCACCCAGCAAGCCTGCGGACAACATCCCGACCCCGCCCAGCATGCCGATCGCAATTGCTCCGCCCTTGGGGAAACGCTCCGAGGCCACGCCCAGCATGGTCGGCCATAGGAACGTCTTGCCGAGTGCATACACTGTCGCTGCGATCACGCAAGAGTTAATCGTGGTGGCACTGCCCAACAGCGTGAGCCCGGTCGCTCCCAGAATCCCGCTCACAAACAGCAAGCCGAGTGGCGAGATCTTGTGGACAATCGGCCCCGCCACAAACCGAAGGGCAAACATGAGCATTGACGTATAGACGAACAGGGCCAGCCCATACGCCTTGTTGTCCATGATCGCACCGGTGATCTTGCTGATCCAGGAATCGGTTCCCAATTCCACATATCCCACCATCCCGTGGATCACCAACAAGCACAGCATCAACGGAGCAAACACTGTCTTCAGCATTTCACCCACCGAAACACCCGCCACCGAGGCTTCGGACTCGGGGAACTTCTGGCCGAGCAGCATCGCCCCATAGGCAATCACCGGCACCATGAACAGCGACATCTGGATCTTCCAGTCGATCGCCGCACGAATGATGGTCTCCCCATCCTTCACTTCCGACATGAAGAACGAGGCCAGTCCTCCCAGCACGAGTCCCGCAGGCCAACCGGCATGTAGAATATTCAGGTAGTGTGTCTTGTTCTTCGGGAACAGCGTCGCCGTCAGTGGATTCACCACGGCCTCGCAAAAGCCGTTACCGACCGCAAACAGGAACATCCCCCAAGACAGGCAATTGAATGCTGCGTCCTTACCACCCGACAGAAACGCCGCCGGGGCCGAATAGGTCAACACTGCCGAAGCCACATGGCACAGGAAGGCCCCCGCCATCAGCTTGCCGTAGCCGACCTTGTCGGCGATCAGCGAACTGAGAATGATGACGATACCGAAGCCGGTCAGACCACCGCCGGTGATGAGACCCAATTCCGTCATGGAAAAACCGAATTGGTTGGCCCACTGACCGAGGATTCCTCCCCGCACCGAAAATCCAACCCCCGCTGCGAGAATCGCCATGAACCCTGCCCACAGCAGGCGTTGTGCGTTTGGCGCAATCGCATCACCTGCATTGCTTTCAAATTGATCGGTACTCATGCGCAGTCGACTCTGAGAAGTGGGATCGAAGAGATCGCGACTACGGGCGGCCAGAACAGGCTCAGCGAACGTTCACACCCAGTGAGTTCGCCCCGGAGATCGCATCAGATAGCTGCGATCCTATCCGCCCGGTGGACCTCTTTGCAATGCGCGCCACCCTGGGTTTAGAAAAAGCCATCCCAGCGACTGGACCAGCTTGTGGAGGAGGGCTGTGTGAGCCCCCGCCTGGCTATGGGTATGCCACCCGGCGACTCCTCACTCCCCACAGACATCTTCTGGGATCGCCTCAGTTAGGGCACGGCTAAAGGCTGCACGGCTCCATGATCGGTCCCCGCGTTTCGGACCTCTGATCCTGGAAGCCCACTCTCAGGCCGTGACACGCAAGGCCGATACCGAATGCTTGAGCCTCTATACACCCGGCGGGGCTGGATTCGCTGACCGCATGATCAGTTTCCCAACTGCGATTAGATCTGCGATAGGACCACCGGCATTCTGCGGCAAGAGGCTGTCTCTGGCCGTGATGGCATGAATTCCATTGTGGTGAGTCCTTTCCCTGCCCGGTAAAGTACGCTTGCAGGATCGGGGTTCTCCAGGAGAGTGCATGTCTGTCTACGCTCGGATCTTGGTCTTGGTCACGGGTTATGCCATTACCCTATTGCTCATCCGTTGGGTGATCTTGTCACGTAAGCGGCAACCGGTCGCGGCGACTGCTTGGATCCTGGCGATTATCTTCATTCCGATTTTCGGCGGCATTCTGTTCCTGCTGCTCGGAACCCACAACATCCACCGCCGACGCGCGGGGAAACTGGCAGCGGCCCGCGACTTGGCCAAAAAATTGCCCAACATCGGTCAGTTCGAGTTGAGAGATTTGGAACTGACAGGACAACAGGACCGCTTGGCGCTCCTGATCAACCGGGAATGCGGTGGAGTGCTGACCGGTGACAACTCGGTCGAGGTGATCGCGGACACTCAGCTCACCCAACGGCGAATCGAAGAGGCGATCCTCGGAGCGCAGCAGACTCTGGATTTGGAGTATTACATTTGGCAACCCGACCGTACGGGCACGCGGGTCCGCGACATGTTGATCGAGCGGGCGCAGGCGGGCGTGAAGGTCCGCTTCCTGTATGATTCATTGGGGTCGATGGCGCTGAATCGGAGATTTCTAGCCCCAATGACAGCGGCCGGGATTCAAGTTGTGTCGTTCCTGCCCGGCTCGACATTTCGAGAACGCTGGTCTTTCAACAATCGCTGCCATCGCAAAATCGTCATCGTGGACGGAACCATCGGCTTCACGGGCGGCATGAATATCGGAGATGAGTATCTGGGGGGCAATCCCGAGGTCGGGCACTGGCGCGATACCCACTTGAGAATTGCAGGGCCCGCTGTCTGGCAATTGCAACAGGTCTTCGCCGAGGACTGGTTCTACTCCACAGGCGAAGAGCTGACCGGCGAGGCGCTGTTTCCGCCGCCCCCTCGCTCCGGCCAAGGGATTGCGCAAGTTGTCAGTGGTGGCCCCGATGGCGTTCGTGAGCCGTTCCATACGCTGACTTTTGTCGCGATCAACGAGGCTCGTGAGTCGATCACCATCACCACCTCGTACTTTGCACCGACCGTTCCCCTGGTGATGGCTTTAGAGACCGCAGCTGCGCGAGGGGTCAAGGTGCGAGTCATGGTCGCAGGCCATTCGGTGTATCCCTGGACTGTCTGGGTCGGTCGCTCTTTTTACGACACTCTGCTGCGAGCCGGGGTCGAAATCTACGAGTATCAGAACGGGATCATGCACGCGAAGACGATGACGATCGATGGGGTCTGGTCACTCGTCGGAACCGCCAACTTCGACTACCGCAGCATGCTGCTCAACTTCGAAGTGGCACTCGCACTGTACGGTGAGGGCTTCGCTCGCGAACTGGAGGGGCAATTCCAGGCCGATCTGACAGACTGTCAGACCATTCGTTTGTCCGAATGGGACCATCGCTCATTGAGACGAGTGTTTGTGGAAAACGTTTGCCGGTTGTTTGCCCCGTTGGTGTGATGTTGGAGTCCAGCCTTGAGGCTGCTCTTTGGCTCTACCGAGAGGAGAGGTGGCAAAGACTTCC
>JANOKO010000710.1:0-1856 GCA_031419335.1 Planctomycetota bacterium | reverse complement strand
CGCCAAACCCATGGGCCGAGACCACTACCCAGTTATGTCCCGGATACGCTCGCGGCTGGGGATGCCGATTGCTCGAACTGGTACGAACTTCGACGATCAGTGAAGCGATCCCTTGTTCGTCCGAGTGCCCTTTTTGAGAGGCTGGAACAAGATCCAGATGGTCCTGAAGGGGGACCAGTTCTTTCGCTGCTTGTGGAGCACGTCCGACGGAATAGACCTTGAAGACCCCGCGTGAAATCACAGCCACCTCAGCATCTGGCACAGGCTCTCCACGTTCGGCATCGAAGACAAAGATCCGGACCGGGAATTCACGAGTGCCATCCGCCACCCATTGGGCTTCGGGAAGGAGAATCGCGAAGAGAACAACGACGATGGCGATGACCACCAGAATTTCGACCCGTGTCAGATTCCACCAACGCTTCACGGGTGATTCGGGTACAACGGGCTCATCGCTCATCACGGCCTCCTTCTGTTCGATCTAAGGTGCCGGGGTTTTGTTCCGCATAATGCTGATCGGCACGAGGAGCCCGCCGCCTCGTTCATCGCCGCGTGAGCGGCGGCCGCATGTAGCCGTGGGTGCAACCCACGGACAATGATACCCCAGCCGCACCCAGCCGCGAGAGCGGCGACAGCGAACCTCACAAGAGACTTGGTCACTGGCATACGGCAGGCAATCATTCCAACTCTTCGTCAGTTTGAGAACTACCAATACTGCGGTCGCCGCTTTCGCGGCTGGGGGACGGCGTGAATCGGGTCCGTGGGCTGCGCCCACGGCTACAAGCTGCAGCCGCTCTCGCGGCGAAGAGTTGGATGTTCAGCGTTCCTCACTCCTCCTTCAAGGTGCATTCTGAGTGAGCACCAATTCTACGAGTACACTAAGGTGCCGGGGTTTTGTCCCGCATGATTCCGATTGGCACGAGGAAGCCGCCGCCTCGTTTCACATCGCCCACTTCAACGGCCTCTCGGCCCAGTGAGATCACGATACCTCGAAAGCCTTCTCCCTGGACGACCACCCAGCACTTGGCGGGAAAGACTCGCGTGTTGGGGTGTTTGTGGCTGGAGCCTGAACTAAATTCGTGTTGGAATGTGACCAGACCGTGTTCATCAGTCTGGGCTTTCTGGTCGGCAGGCATATTCTGGAAGTAGTCCAGCAGTTCCGTGAAATTCCGGGCGACCTCGGCGGAATCCTCGACGGCATATAACCCCGGCGAACGAACGATTCCCACATCCACGCCACGCATCGATTGTCCTGTTTCGACATCGAAGACAAAGACCCGCACGGGGAGTTCCCGGGTGCCGCTCGCATAGTATTCCACTTCGGAACTAAGCAAGAGATAAAGGACAACGGCAATGATCACGAGGAAGAGAATCTCGATCAGCGTGGGATCCCAGCGATTCTTCCCCAAGATTACTGCCAGTGTCAGATTCCAACGGGGCTTCACTGCTGATTCGGGAGCAACTGGAGTTTCGCTCATGAAGCACTCCCTGGATCAGATAGTCGACATCAGGAGAATGCTCCGCTGCGCAGAGCCTTCGCGTCGCAGCTCAACGGGGATGCGTATCGCTACCGCACTCCCACTACTCGACGCCAACCCTGAGCTGCTTCAGCTTCTCCCGCGCCCGCGTCAGCGTCGGGCCGATGGAATTCTCCGGCACGCCGACCTCGACGCTGATCTCCCGGTAGGATTTCCCTTCCAGGTGGAACTTGCGGACGATCTGGGCGTCGGGCTGGGGGAGGTGTTCGAGTAAGAGGGCGACCTCTTCGACCGTCTCGACCGAGGCGTTCGGGATCGACTCCCCTGCGGATTCGAGCGCAGCTCCGTGAGCCTCGACATGTCCCCACGCCTCGGCTTTAC
>JANOKO010000709.1:0-6799 GCA_031419335.1 Planctomycetota bacterium | reverse complement strand
GATCCAGTCCAGTCACCGCAGACCCATCCGGCTCCGTGTACCCATAGATCGGATAGCCATCAAGGGCATACGCAATCGGTAGGCCCTTCCCGATGGTCTGCTCCAGATGCACCGGAGCGATGTGGTAGTGATAGTCATCCGCCCGACCGCAGTGCCCGCCGTACTCATCGAGTTCTCCGAATAGGTACGCATCGTCGCCACGATTGTTGAGCGGGTTGAAGATCGGAATCCCATTCGCAGCCAGAGCGATCGCCCCGCGCAGGAACGCCCCCTTCGTCGACAGCGGCTCTTTCGCCGGAACCGGATGCAGCGGGATTCGCCAAGCATTCTCGCCAACATACGCTTGAGGCAGCGGCACCTGCTGCTGCCAGGAGGTGATGCCGATCATCATGGGGTGCTTCGGCATCCCGTTGGATTCGACGTAGAAGAACTGGTTGTCCCACCGGGTCTGAATCGCCTTGGCTTTGACGAAGGCATCGAACGCTTTGGCCATCGCGGGGGCTTTCCCAGCTGCGGTCGTTCGCGGCGCGAGGTTCTGTGCGAGAAGAGTCGATGCCTCGCTCTGGGCGAGAGCTTGGCTCTCCCGCCGAATCTCGACCATCCGCAGCTCGACCCACTGACGGTCCGCCTCGCAGAGGTCGGACAAATCGTGTGTGCCCCGCAAGTCGACTGGACGCCTCAACGGGAGCCGACCTTCAATGACCACGACGAAGGTCTCGCGAATCGGCGAGGTCGAGTCGGAGTGTGTGTGGCTTGATGTGGTCGACTTCTGATGCACATGCCCCGGATGAGCCTCGACTCCAGTCCAGAGTCCCCCCAGAGCCAGTACGACCGCAATGGAGTGGAAGCCGCGAAGCATGAATGATCTCCAAAATTCATAGTCAAGCATTCACGCCCGCCCGGTTTGGTGAGTCATGGCACAGGGATCGTCATTTCACAGATCGCATCGATCCGCGAATGGTGATGATGGAATCAGGGCTGCGAACAGGGCTGCTCTCGTTCGCGGAGCGCCACGAATGCGAACAGACAGAAACCTGCTGACACCCACAGCACGCGACGCCTCCAATCGGACGGCACTGACAACGTCCTCAAGATCGGGATGTACCACGGGACCACGAGTGGAACAGACGGCCCGTTGATGGTGGGTGCGTTCAGATTCACTGTCAGAGACTGATCCAGTGGGATCAGTTGACCCTCTTCCGGGTCAGTCACGGCTTGACGGGACATTTCTAATTGGAAGTGAGGATCAAACTCCCATGCGTCAACCACGTTTTCCAAGTGCTGAATATGCCGATCGAGCACGACCAGTCGTTGCTGGCGGTCGAGAGTCAGAAGATGCAACTCGTGCCATTCGACGAGCCGAGGAGCCAGCGAGACTGACGCGAACAAGGCGGCACTGCTGAACAGGCACAACCAGAACGCGACTGGGATGAGAATACTACGTTCGCCCACGGACTGGGACAGTGGACCGAAGGTTGTTGTGGAGTGATGCATCGACGGAATTCGAACAGTGGATTCGCGACTCCCCGAAGGGAATGGCAGTGGGATTCAGCTCAGAGAGAACGCCAGAACTGCTATCGACGAGGCGAGACAGCCCACTCGCGGTGATTCAGTTCGGGGAGGAACGGATGTGGCACCAGTTCTGCCGATTAGTCGTATTCTCAGGTGTGATCCCTGCGATGGATTTCACGTTCCGGATTCTCGGCTGCATTCCGTCTGGTGACGCAGATGTCCAAGAACCCTTAGACAGTGTTTGCTTGTGACGAAACCCGTCATGAGGAGTTCTGCGTTTTCCGAAGGACAGACACGGCTCTGTCGAGTGCTTTGATGCGTGTTTCGCTGACTTCCCACCTGAATTCTGATACTCTGCGGGGCTGCGGGCTTGCCTGCAGATGCCCACCCATTGTGGTTCCCGTCTTTGATGCTGCCTGTGACCCCGCCCGATCAAAATCTTCCTGAACTGTCAGCGATCCCGATCAATGTATTGATCGTGGATGATGATGAGGCCCACGCGCAGGCCGTCGCGAATAGCCTGGAGCGTGGCGGGTGCGACTGCCGCATTGCGGGATCGGGTCGCAAGGGTCTGGAACTGATCGAGGGCGAGAACTTCGATATCATCATTACCGATCTCAAGATGGACGAGATCGATGGCTTAGCCATTCTCCGTAAGGCCAAAGAAGAACTTCCCGAGGCCGAGGTCATCGTCCTCACGGGTTATAGCTCCATCAACTCGGCTGTGACGGCGATGCAGGCTGGCGCGTACACATACCTGACCAAGCCGCTCGATATCCAGGAACTGCGGCACTCGGTGGAGAAGGCCGCGACGCGAATTCGGCTGATCCGCCGCAACGCCGCCCTCAACCGGCGTCTGGACGAAAAGTTCGGCTTTGAGGGGGTCATCGGCAACAGCCCCGCAATGAACCGCGTCATCGAACAACTCAAGGCCCTGGCCCCCACGGAAGCGACGGTGCTGATCCTCGGTGAGAGTGGTACTGGCAAGGAGTTGGTCGCCCGCGCCTTGCATCAGAACAGCAATCGGAAGACGAAGCCGTTTGTTCCGCTCAATATCTCGGCCCTCCCCGAGAGTATTTTGGAAAGTGAACTCTTTGGTCATGAACAGGGGGCCTTCACTGGAGCCATGAGCAAACGCGTCGGCAAGTTCGAGTACGCCAACGGCGGTACTCTGTTCCTCGATGAGGTCGGAGAAATGCCAACCGAGACGCAGATCAAGCTGTTGCGGGTACTCGAAGACCGCAAGATCACTCGCGTGGGGTCGAACGATGAGAAGTCGATCAACGTCCGCCTGATTGCGGCCACGAATGCGGACCTCAAGGAATCCATGGAGAAGGGGTCGTTTCGCAGAGATCTGTATTACCGGTTGAGTGTGGTCTCGATCTATCTGCCTCCACTGCGCGAGAGGCGGGCGGACATGCCGCTGCTGATCGATCACTTCGTGAAGGAGTTCTCCAAGGTCTACGGCAAGGAGGTGCAGGGAGTCTCGCGCTCGGCCAAGCATGCGCTGATCCACTTTGACTGGCCGGGCAACATTCGTCAGCTGCGAAACACCATTGAGGGGATGATGGCTCTCGACCTGGACGGGCTGCTGGATGTGGATGACCTGCCGGATGACATTCGCCCACTGGCTGTGAATGAAGCCGATGCGACCAGCTATGGAACCGGTGCCGATCACTTGGTGGGGAAGACGCTGGAAGAGGTCGAGAAGTTCTACATCCAGCGGGCACTGGAAATCACCGAGGGCCGTCGTGAGGAGGCCGCCAAAATGCTCAACATCGGCGAACGGACGTTGTACCGCAAGATCAACGAGTACGGGCTGCGGAACTGACAGATTCCAGGAGCAGAACTCACCGTAGCAGAACTCGTAAGAGTTCTGCTGTCCAACACGTACAACTCCAGCAATCCCATCATTCAGGGGTGCCGCAGCACTCAGAATCAAACCACCTCAAAGTGCCGGGTCTTCGATGGTAGGAACATGCTCGAAACAACCTCTCGATTTGATTTTGAACAGAAGGAAACGAAGAATCTTCAAACATGACTCTTCGTTGCCTTCTGTTCCACTCTCACGAGTGAAATCGAGAAGTTGTTTTGGACCATGTCCTTAGCATCGATCGAGCGGGCAGAATTCTTACGAATTCTGCTACGAATCAACTCACGGAGTCTGCCCGATGTTTGTCGAGTTCTGGCACTTGCTCACCGCCTGGAGTTCGCTCGACAGTTGGATTGTCGTCACGGCGGCGCTGACGGCGATGGCCTGTTCGTTGCCGGGTCTGTGGCTGGTGTTGCGGCGGCAAAGCATGATGGGGGATGCCCTCAGTCACACCTCGCTCCTCGGGGTGATTCTGTCACTGATGACGGTCACCGGGGCCAAAGCCTTGGGCTGGATCACAGAGGGACAGGTCGATGTCGGCATGCAGATCGCCCTCATGGTCGGAGCCGTGTTGATGGGCATCGTGACCACCGTGCTGACTGAGTGGTTGCAAAACCTGGCCCATGTTGACGGTGGTACCGCCTTGGGAGTCGTGTTCACGGGACTCTTCGCGATCGGCTTGGTGCTGATTCGGGTGGTGGCCGACGATGCCCACATCGATGCCGAATGCATTTTGTACGGCGATTTGGTAGGCGTGATCTGGGATTCGTGGAACTGGTTCGGCTGGGAGATTCCCAAGGCGGCGTGCCTGACCTCGCTCATGCTGGTCCTGAATCTCGTCTTAACGGCCCTGTTCTTCAAGGAGCTGCGACTGGCCGCCTTTGACGCGGAACTGGCCACAACGCAGGGAGTCAACGCTCGCGTCATGCATTACGCCCATATGGCCCTCACGGCAGCGACCGTGACAGCCGCATTTCAAAGCGTGGGGAGTATTCTGGTCATCGCCTTGCTGGTAGTTCCCGCCGTGACGGCCTTGCAGTTGTCGTGGCGACTGCGGACGGTTGTGCTGCTGACGTTGGTGGTGGCCGGTGTGAGTGCCGTGGTCGGGCACGCTATGGCCAAGACCCTCCCGGCGCTGCTGGGGACGGCCTTGGGTTGGCCAGAGGTCCGGGATGCGTCCTCGAGTGGGATGATCTGCGTCGCTGCCGGGCTCCTGTTCCTCATCGCAGCTGTGTGTGGACCCAGGGGATATCTGGTCGACGGTTGGGTGCGGCTCCAACTGATGTGGCAGATCGCGGAGGAGGATGTGCTGGGGTCGCTATACCGCACCGAGGAGACAGCAGGGGAGATGCCGATTATTGGCCCCTCCGGTTGGTTTGGGCAGTACTTACTGAAGCGACTCAAGTGGCGGGGCCTGGCGCTGGTGAGCTCCAGCGGCGAATACCATCTAACCCCCGCCGGGCAGAGCCATGCCCGCGATGTTGTCCGCCGACACCGGCTCTGGGAGTCGTACATGCACAAACATTTCGATCTCCCCGATGACCACCTGCATGAGACTGCCCATCGCATCGAACACTACATCGATCCGACGTTGCAGCAGGCCCTCGACAGTGAGCTGGACGCACCTGCCGTCGACCCGCACGGGAAGAAGATTCCCGATTCAGGGCTGCCGAGTTAGGGTTCATCCGAGTCTCACCGAACAGAGCACTCGATAGGCCCACTGAATCTGATCCGCCGGGACGCATTGAGTGGGACTCTGTTCGTTGATCGGGATCAGCAACACATCGTTGCCCCGTTTCTGGTAGAGCTTGCAGTTCACGCCGATTTGGCCGCGCTGACGGGAGACGCAAGGGTGACCGTCCGTGGCAGCCTGGTCGGTACTGGTGATGACCAGATCGCCATCGAGATATCGCGGGGCCATGCTTTCGCCATCGATCCTCCACGCCAGGGCTCGAGGGTAACGGCGTTTGACCGTGGGGGCGTTGAGGAACTCCAAGAACCCCCGTTCATCGGGTGTCGAGAACTGCACCAGCGAGACTGTGCGGGCTTCTGCCGAGGGAGGACTGAGGTCGCCCATCCGAGGCGGATCAGGTGGGATCTGGTCCACGTATTCAGCCAGGACCGACTCCAGTCGAGCGTCCGCCTCGGGACCGCCGTGGGTCTCGGGCAACTCCTCCCAATACCTGGCGGGGCCCGCAGCTGTACAGCCGATAACGGGGATCCAGTCACTCACGCGGGATGCTGAGCGGGTATGAGAGTCATCCGTGACATTGTACGCAGGACCATTCGAGAACTCAGGGCCAGCCCCTGTCAACAGCCATTCCAATCGTACACCCGTGTGCTGGACCACCAGAAGGAGCAGATCCACCGGCGGAACACGATCGACCTCATACAAGGAATACGAACTTGGAGTGATCCCCAGATCACGACACAGCTTTGAGCGACCTCGGTTCCCATAGTGCCGCTCTCGAACCACTCGCAATCGTTGACAGATCTCTGAGAGCTGCTTTGTCACGTGAAAGAACTCGCTTGCCATGTTTTACGCAAATGCGTAAAGTGACTCCACGACCGAGAATCAGACTGCGGAGATCCTCATGAAACGCACCGCCACACAAAGCCAGTCTGGCAATCAAGAATTGTATTTGCAAATCATGCGAGATCTGAATGGAGTCCAGCAGTTAGGCCGGATGCAGGCCGAGTTACTCAAAAGCGTTCAAGCCCTGATCGAGAAACTGGACCGGTCACAGGCTTTCTTACAGTAAGCCACGAAACGCTACTGCTATCGATCACAAAGTGGGTCGATCGAAAATCAGTCGTGAGGGGATGCACTTTCAACACATATGCGGCATGAGCCAGCTCGACCGTGTTTCCGCTGGGATGGCCTGATCGCAGGCGGTTTCGACCAACCAGCAGCGGATTTTTTTTGGCTTTGGATCACACGGGCTGTGAAAATGGACTTTACAGCCAGCGATCCCGTGGTAGTCTGATGTTGGCGTCTCTGTGAGATGCTACGCGCGAGGGAGATGCTGGCCCGCTCTCCCCCGCGTTGTTTTTTTGGTAGTCGCTGCATTCCATTGGAGCCGCAAGGGATCGCACCGGAGGACTGTTGTAGATTCACAGGGACAATGGATTGATCCTCATTCACTGCCGGACACGGTAGATGCGAAACGGGATTGTGTGGTCCGGCCCCTGGTCGGACTTAAACACCTTGACCTGCAACTGCTTGAGGCTGGCCGAGTCGAGGGCCACCATATCGCTGACCAGCACGCGTTGCTCCCAGATCATCTCGATTTGGCCCGAGGCGATGACGGCCTCGATCTCTGAGGCGGAGGCATGCGACCCGGTAATGATGAACGTCGGCAGCGGCGGACCGGGGGCAGCCACTGATAGGTTCGCCCCCGGCTTCACCACGAG
>JANOKO010000708.1:0-1731 GCA_031419335.1 Planctomycetota bacterium | reverse complement strand
CCAGCTGTCATCGAAATCAGCATGTATCCCAGGGCGGCTGCGAAGTACCAGAAGACCAGTCGTTCTTCGACGAGCTGTTCGTGACGGGGGGAGTCGGTGGTAGGGAGCATGGGAATGGGGGAGGGGGAGTAGGGAGTGGGGAATCGGAGGAGAGGGCGACGCGGTGAAGGTCTTTTTCGCGGCACACGCCCACATGGTCGGCACCACCCTTCCGGCTCCCTCTCCCCCGCGATCGACGCGGATTTCGCCCTGTGCATGTTGCGGGGGAGAGGGTTGGGGTGAGGGGGCCACACGGAACGCTCAGGCCCCCTCACCCCGGCCCTCTCCCCCCCAGTCGAGTCTTCTCTGAAAGCGGCACCGAATGTGGGGGAGAGGGAGGAAGAGTGTGGGAAACGTCATTCGAAGATCCTTCACGGCGTCAGGGAGTGGGGGAGAGGACTGCTTTCGACTCCCTCAGCATGCGGCTGTTGATACGGAACGAAGTGCCCCAGCGGAGCGAGCAGGGCCATCGTCCAGCCGAAGATCACATGAGTGACGGCCGCCACCCACGGCGGCAGCACGGACGAGTCGGTGATCCAGCGTCCGCCGAAGAGCATCGGCTGGAGCCAGTTCAGGATGAGGTAGAAGTTCACGAACCACAGCAGCAGGGCCAGGACCGTGGCGCATCCCAGGCGAATCCCCAGGGACTTGCCGTCGGTAAACCGCATGAGGACCACATGTAACGGCACTCCCAGCAGCATCCCCGTGGCGATGTACAGACAACAGCCCATCGAGAGGATCATGCCATCCGGAATCGCATAGATGTCCTTGCTGCCGGTGGCGAGGCGAGCGCTCGCTCCCCCAGCGGGAAGGTGAGATAGACCCGAATCAGTTCCAGCGGACTCTTCCCGGCCAGTGGAGCAGCCACCACGTTGAGTAACAAGCTGCTCAGCGCCGCGATTCCGCCGAGCATGAATCCGGTGGTCGCGTGATAGGCAGCGTAGAACTCCGTCGGAGCCCAGTGGAGTCCAGTGGGACGCACCCCCTCGATCGCTGCGATCCGGGTCTGGATGGCCTCCGCCCGAGACCGTAAGGTCTCCAGTTCTTGATTGAGTTGCACGAGTTCTTGCACGTTCGAAGACTCCAACTGATAGCGAATTCGTGCTTGGTAAGCCGGTGTGCGTCAGCACCTGGATACTTGTGACCGTCATGGTCCGAGGGCTGACGCCTCTCGGCTCGCCTGAACGTCTTCGTCACTTCGCAGCGGTCACTGCGGCTTTCTCTATTGCAGGCACGTACGGCTTGATCGCTCCAGGGTGAGGCACCTCCCCCTCGCGACGCCGACTCGACACGAACTTCACATAGGCCACCAGATGCCAGATCGTGTCGGGCTGGCTCTGCAGCGCCGAGGAAAAGCCCGGCATCGGCGTACCGTTGATCCCCGAATAGATCCGCCGGTAGATGTCGATCGGCTTCTGCCCCCCGTGCAACATTCCGGAGGTCAAATCCGCCGCCCGCGTGGTCTGTCCCCAAGCGTCCTTTCCGATGTTGTCCGCCATCTGCCCGCGCCCATCCTCCCCGTGACACTTGGCGCACCCGACGGTGAGAAATGCCTTCTGGCCCAGAGCGACATGTTCCTCGGTGAACTTCGGCTGCGGAGTGAGCGGTTGAACCTGCTGCGTTTCGGCCTGCTCCCAGCGCTGGGTCACAGAGGGCAACACCTCCTCTTTGACGAGGGCAGGGTCGATGGCC
>JANOKO010000707.1:0-17339 GCA_031419335.1 Planctomycetota bacterium | reverse complement strand
TCACGAACCACGATCTTGAGGCGGTGCTCGCCGTCTCCTTATGCGGAGCGCTGCTGGGCTTTCTCCCCTACAATTTCCCGAGGGCGCGGATTTTTCTCGGCGACACGGGCAGTATGCTCGTGGGGTTACTCTTGGGGACGCTGGCACTCCGCTCCTCGGTCAAGTCCCAGGCCACGTTGACCTTGGCCGCCCCCGTGGCCGTCTTGTCGGTCCTGATTTTCGATGTCGGTATGGCGATCCTGCGCCGTAAATTGACCGGACGCAGCCTCTATTCCACAGATCGCGGGCACTTGCATCACCGACTCACACAACTGGGCTTCCCCCCCGTGGGAGTTGTTCTCTTTGTCAGCTTGGCCTGCGCCCTGTGTAGTGCGGGGGCACTGGCCAGCCTTGTCTATCGCAACGAGTGGATTGCGATCTCCATTGCAGGCACTGTCATTCTCAGCTGCATGGTGGCCAAGGTATTTGGACATAACGAGTTCCGTCTACTGGCGAATCGCACAAGAGGTTTCCTCCGATCCCTGTTTCGTCTCCCTTCTCCGTGTGGTTCGAAGGGGCTGATGTCCGCGATGCAAATTCAAGGACAACTCGATTGGAACCCGGTTTGGGATGACCTGAAAGCTTTTGCGCAGGGCGTCGATCTGATCCGGGTTGAACTCCACATCAGCGCCCCACGGGTCCATGAGCATTACCACGCCGACTGGTCGCGCCGACTCGTCGACGCGGAACGACAATGGCGAATGACCGTACCCGTGATGGACCACGGCACCATTGTCGGGCGTATCAGCCTCAGCGGTGAGTTAAACCCGTCTTCTCGTCAAAGCGCCATCCAACAGATCGCGGAAATCGTGGATGGTTTGAAGCCTGTTGAAATGCAAATTGAAGATGTGCTTTCCAAGGTGGCTCCCCATGATCCGCTACCGATTCCGAGCGCGGCGGCTTAGCCAGCCTGTCGATTCTGCCGATTCGTCCGACAGCCGTGAATTACGGCATTTGAGATCACCAACATTGTGTATTCCCGCGTAGTGGGTCTGGACGGTGCTTGCGCTATCCGTCAAAATCGAGGGGTTGAATGTCACTGTCGGCCCCGGATTGATGAATCCAGGTGTCACCGAGAAGAACGAAGTGCGCGCACAAACGACTCATGCCTCTCCTCGCCCTTGAAACTGATCTGTTCCCGACCAACCTACTGGCGCAATTGCCAGCGGACGGGCGTTGGTGGGGGATGTATACCCTGGCGCGGCGCGAAAAAGAACTAATGCGCCGCCTGTTGCCACAGCGTATCTCCTTTTACAGCCCAGTCTTCGAACAGGTGTATCGCTCCCCCGCCGGGCGACTGCGGTCCAGCTTTCTACCGCTGTTTCCCAATTACGTATTCATTCATGGGGATGAATCCGCTCGATATTCGGCTGTCTCCACCGGTTGCGTTTCTCGCTGTATCGATATTCCTGATCAGGTTGGACTGCTCCACGACCTTCAAAATGTCCACCAGTTCATCCAATCCGGGCTGGATGTCACCGCGGAGTCCAAGTTGTTGCCGGGGCAGCGAGTCCGTGTGAAGAATGGCCCACTGGTCGGTCAAGTGGGACACGTGATTGAACGTCGGGGCCAGATGCGACTCCTGATGACTGTCAATTTTCTGCAACAAGGGGCCTCCGTGGAGATCGAAGGTTTTGATCTCGAACCGTGGTCGTGACCACACCCCACAGCCCCAGTTGACCTCACTCGAAACGACTGCATTGTGAATACAGCACTGTGAATACACTCGAAGAGATTCCGCCGTCGATACCGGAAATCGTGATTGAACCGCGAGCCGGATGGGCATCGCTCGACCTCTGGGAGATCTGGCGGCATCGTGAACTAGCGTACTTTCTGGCGTGGAGAGACATCACGGTTCGCTATAAACAAACGGTATTGGGAGCGGTCTGGGCCATCCTGCAACCGCTGCTCACCATGCTGGTCTTTACGATCTTCTTCGGTCGGCTGGGACGCATGTCTGAACAGACGACCGTCCCGTATCCCGTATTCGTGTACGTGTCTCTGCTGCCTTGGCAGTTCTTTTCCTTCTGCGTTATGCAGTGCAGTCAGAGCCTGATCGCCAGTGCCAACATGATCAGCAAGGTTTATTTCCCCCGCTTGCTGGTTCCGCTGGCGACCGTGGGGGTCGGGATCGTCGACCTATCGGTGGCCTCGGTGCTGTTGATCGGCCTGATGATCCGCTATCAGATCGCCCCCACTCTGTCATTCGCTCTGTTGCCCCTGCTGTTGGCGGGCCTGCTGGTCGCGAGTGTGGGGGTGGGCATTTTCCTGTCCGCGTTGACCGTGGCCTACCGCGATCTCCGATTTGCCGTTCCGTTCCTGGTGCAGTTGTGGATGTTTGCCAGCCCGGTGGCGTATTCGATCAAGATTGTTCCCGAAGAATGGCGTCTCGTTTACTCACTGAATCCCATGGCGGGATTGATCAGCGGATTTCGATCGAGCCTGCTGGGTGAGCCCATGCACTGGGACTGTTTGGGTGTCTCGCTGACGACGGCCGTGGCCATCTTCTGGGTGGGCGTGATCTACTTCCGGTCGGTCGAACGGCGTTTCGCGGATATCGTTTGAGAGAGCACGGGGGGGCTGGAAGTCTCCGCTCTCGGGTGCCTGAAGTCTAAAGTCCACATGTCTAAACCAGCCATCCACGTCGAAAACCTCGGAAAGCGATTCCAGATCGGACTGCGCGAGGACGCCTCGCGCACGCTTCGCGAGACGATCGTTGACTGGACGAGAGCTCCCTTACGACGCTTGCGATCCCTGTCGGGTGCCATCGACGAGGCATCCTCTTTCTGGGCCATTCGCCACCTCGACTTCGAAGTCCAGCCTGGTGAAGTGTTGGCGATCATCGGACGCAACGGCGCGGGCAAAAGTACCCTCTTGAAAGTCCTGTCACGGATTTCGGAGCCCACCGAAGGACGGGCGGTCATTCGCGGACGAGTCGCCAGCCTGCTCGAAGTTGGCACCGGATTTCATAGCGAGCTGTCCGGTCGGGAGAACATCTTTCTCAACGGAGCGATTCTCGGAATGCCGAAAGCCGAGATCGTCCGCAAGTTCGATGAGATTGTGGCCTTCTCCGGAGTGGACAAATTCCTCGACACGCCGATCAAACGTTACTCGTCGGGCATGAAGGTGCGTCTGGCCTTTTCCGTGGCTGCACACCTGGAACCACAGATCCTGATCATCGACGAAGTGCTGGCGGTGGGGGACCACGAATTCCAGCAGCGGTGCCTGGGCAAGATGCAGGACGTTTCCAAGTCGGGCCGCACGGTGATCTTTGTCAGCCACAACGTGGCTGCGATTCAGGCTCTCTGCACGCGGGCCATTTTGCTCGAGGGTGGCTCCCTGAGTTGCCAGGGAACCACGAGCGACGTTCTCGAAGTCTACATGCGCAGCTACCAGGGGCAACGGGAACATGCATCCGACTTGTCGAACTTAAGTCGGATGCAATCTAGTCATCAGCATCTCATGCAAGCGGGCCACCTGACGAACTCGCACGGGGAGGCGGTGACCAGCATCTCCGCCGGTGACTCATTGACCGTGTCGGTGACATTCCAAACCGCACATGCGGCCTTTCGCCCCGTGCTCGGAGCGGTCATCAAGAATTCCTTGGGAATGGCCCTCTTCGGTACGGACAATCGGATCCAGGCCGAGTATCTTCCACCTCGGGCCTACACGAGTGGTACGATTCACTTGAAATTCGACAGCGTCCCGCTCGTTCCCGGTAACTACTCCATCGACCTGTACTTGGGAAATGAAACACAGAGCCTGGATAGCCTTGAATCGGCCCTGTCCTTCGATGTGACTTCGTCGAACTACATGGGATCGGGGAAGTTGCCTCCGAGCATGTGCGGTCCATTCCTGATGCGCGGGTCATGGTCGGTCACGCCTCTAATCGAATTGACTCCCGACTCCACGTATGGCGAAACGCCCTCCGCATGAATCACACAGACCTCATCATCGATGTCGGCATGCACAACGGGGACGATACGGCCTATTACCTGTCGCGCGGGTTTCGAGTCGTCGCCATCGACGCCAACCCCAAACTGTGCGAATCCGGAATGCAACGGTTTTCGCATGAGATCCAATCGGGGCGGCTCGTGATCAAGAATGTGGGGGTCGCCAACCAAACAGGCGACCTCACATTTTGGATCAACAGCGACATTGATGAGGTGAGTTCCTTTGACCAGACGATGGCATCGCGCTTTGGCGGCCAGGTTGACCCGGTCATCGTTCAGACAGTTCGCTTCCACGAAATCCTCCAGGAGTATGGAACCCCTCATTATCTGAAGATCGATATTGAAGGTCTGGATTCACTCTGTCTACGAGATCTCGATGGCAACCACCTGCCGAAATATCTCTCCGTCGAAGCCCACTCATTGGAACCATTGTTCCTGCTCTATGAAGCGGGATACCGCGAGTTTAAGTGCATCAATCAGATGTACCATTCCACACCACAGGCTGGGATCAGAAACACGAGTCATACTCGTCGAGGGCTGAGTGAACTCTGGACTGGAATCGGAGTGGATTTCACCGGCAGCAATCTGGGACACAAACTCGACCACGCTCGGAAGCGGGTCTGGCGCGGCCTCAAACGCCGTGTGTGGGGCGAATCTCCGCAGCCCCTCGCGGTTCGTGCCCCGCGTCCTTCCCAGGACAACGGTCAAGTCTCGGTCGGAACTTCCGGCTACTTTGGAGAAGAAACTGCGGGAGAGTGGCGAGATTTGAACTCCATTGCCTATGACTGGCTCCATCTCAAACAGGGATTCCCGTGGCGGAGTTCGGTGGCGACACCGGGCTGGCTCGATTTTCACGCGAGACGAGATTGACCTCCTCGCTCACTCAACGAACACACATGTGTCATCCACAGATGGAAACACGTCCATGAACATTGCAGATGTCAAACAACAGCTTGGCGACACGCCGGACATGTCCCCCGAACAAGCCCAACGCATGTGGGATTTGATCGAGTCGCAGGGCGTCCATGACATCCTGGAACTCGGATTCCGGCACGGGGTGTCCACTTGCTACTTCGCCGCAGCTTTGGCTCGGTTAGGGCGTGGGAAAGTCACGACAATTGACCTCCAGTCCGCTGAGAAGCTGCAGCCCAATGTCTTGGAATTGGCCGAACGTATCGGGCAACGGGATCGAGTTCAGGTTTACTTTGAGTCGACTTCATATACATGGCGTTTGATGCGGTTTCTGGAAGAATCCCCCGCCCCGAGATTCGACATGTGCTATATCGACGGAGCCCATAACTGGTTCGTCGATGGATTTGCTTTCTTCCTCGTCGACCGCCTTCTCAAGCCCGGGGGCTGGATCGTGTTCGATGACCTCGACTGGAACTACGATCGCTCCGCGTCGTTGAAGGACACCGATTGGGTCAAAAACATGCCTGATGATGAGCGACTCGAACCGCAAGTGCGGAAGGTTTACGAACTCCTCGTCAAGACGCATCCCCATTACGAGAACTTCAAGACAGAATACGGCTGGGCCTTTGCGCAAAAGCGACAAGATGCTGGAGCAGTCCGTGAACGAGAAGTGATTGTCGAGAAAGTCATTGAGATTCAGAAAGTGAAAGTCGGACTGGGTGAAGTCGTCCGCCGCTTCGCCAAGCGGCTAAAGGGTTAATGAGTCAATCGAGTGGTTCGCGGACAAACACAGTGAGTTGCTCCCCTGATTCTGATCCGATCACCATCGTCATGGTCGCCCATGGGCGAGCCGATGTGGTCCGGCAAACGCTAGAGGGGCTCGCCCATTGCGAACAACCTGACTCGTTCCAAGGCCTGATTCTCGTCGAGAACGGACCTCCCTGCGGCATGAGCGATGTCGTGGCCGAGTTTCAGACCCAGCTGCGGATCGAACACATAACGATCGATTCCCCGCAGAAAACGCTGGCTCTCAATCACGCGTTGAGGCGAATCGGTACGGGCTGGGCTCTCTTCATTGATGACGACGTGCGAGTGAAACCCGATTGGATTGCCGTTTACGCCGATGCCATCGCCCGTGAACCACAGGGGTACTACTTCGGTGGCCCCACCAGTGTGGACTACGAACAACGCCCGCCGGACTGGTTGATTCCATTTTTCCCTCTCTCTGCGAGAGGGCTTGAGTTTTCAGACAACCAGTTGGTCATCAAACACCCCACCTGCTTTCTCGGGTTCAACTGGGCCGCTCGCGTGAGTACCCTGCTCGAACTGGGAGGCTTCCCCTCGCAGTTTGGCCCCGGAACTCCGCTGGGAGGCGGAGATGAATCTTTGATGCAGATGCAACTCAGCCAGATGGGCCAAATCGGCCGCATCATCCCGGAAGCTCTCGTCTGGCATCAGATCCCCGTCGATCGGTGTACTCCCGAGTGGACTCTCAAGCGATTCTATGGTGGTGGTCAGGCCACCGGTATCCTCGCAGCCACGTTTGAGCAACGATCCCCGCGCTGGTTCGGTTCGCTCCGCTGTCGTCTGAGGCATTACCGCGGTCGAGTCTCTTCCGCACCGCTTCGCCACCTGATTCGACTGGACTGCAGAGGCAAGTTCTGGATCCGTCAGACGCTCGCTTGGGTGCGAGGCTTTTCTACCGGATATCACAAAGCGATGCGGGGCGAATTCCGATCGCTCCTCCTCCAGTCGCCCCCCCTCATACCATTCACCCAGCCAGCGAAGGAGCTTGGCGAACCTGTGCCCACCGTTTGAACAATTTGCCCCATCAAGAGCGGACCTCTTGAGCACTCCCCTTCCATGTATTCCCCGTTGATCAGTATCGTGATCCCCTGTTACAACGCCGAACGGTTCGTGGCCGACGCGATCCGCAGCGGCTTGGAGCAGACCTACCCGCACCGAGAAGTCATCGTGATCGATGACGGGTCGACCGATGGCAGTGCCGAGGTCTTGCAGTCGTTCGGATCGGCCATCCGCTGGGAGTCCGGTCCAAACCGAGGCGGATGCGCCGCCCGCAACCGTGGACTGCAACTCGCGAACGGCGATCTGATCCAGTTTCTGGACTCTGACGACTGGCTCTACCCGAACAAGCTCGAACGACAAGTCGTCGCCCTGACCACCACTCCGCAGGCCACTCCCATCTGCGACTGGGAGGTCGTCGAACCCGGTCACGTCGTGCAACAGGTCACCAGCCCCGACAGTTGTGAAGACTCCTTGGTTCCACTCCTAACTCGCCCGTTGCAAACCGCTTCGCCGCTCCACAAGAAAACCACTTTAAATCAGGTCGGCGGATTCCGCGAGGGGCTCCCGTGCAGCCAGGAGCGCGACCTGCATCTGCGTCTGGCGTGTCACGGCTGGAGCCTGCAACGTGTGCCGGAACCGTTGTACGCGGTGCGGCGACTCGCGGAGAGCGTGTCGAGTTCTCTGGAGAAGGTGTTGGACCAGCACTTGCCGATGGCCCTGCGCCTGCGAGAGATCTTGCAGGAGCGGAACGCCTGGACCGATGAGCGGGCGCGGGCCTTGGCTGCGTTCCTGACACGCGATGCCCGACACTTGGGCCGACTGGGGCTCACCGACAAGGCCGATCGCTACTTCACAGCCGCTTGTGAACTCCACGCCTCCGGTGGCTGGGACGTGGCCTATGGACAACTGACTCGCTTGCTGGCCACCGTCCTCGGCCCCGTCCGGTTAGAACAGATCCTGTCCCTGTGGCGACGGCGGACAGCGACCCACACGTCGATATGACTCACTCGAACCTCATCCCGCTGGTCTACCTCGTCTACCGCGAGGCTCTGTCATCGGTGTTCGCCTCCCAAGTGCTGACACCGCTGGAGGAGCACCGCGGGGTGGCCCGTGTGACGCTGGGTCTGCTGACTCCTGTAGGGCACCTGCTGCGTGGCCAGTACCGTCCGGCACTGCGGAGCATCTCCTCTCGCTGCCAGCAGGCAGGCATCCCGGTCGGGTGGATCCCCTCTCCCCCGACCCGCACCCCCTGGCTGTGGAGCGATGCGTTCCTGCTCAGGCAATGGATCTCGCAGCGATTCAGCCGCGACCAGTCGTTGATCGTCCGCTGCCGAAACGCCGAGATGACCTGCATCGCCCTGGAGGCGCTGAAGTCCTTCGGCGGAGCTCGCGTCCTCTACGACTGCCGCGGGGCGGAGGTTATTGAGGCGATTCAACGACTGGGGTTGGAGAGCGTGCCGGAGTCCGAGTGGAATCCCGTGGCGCGTCGTGCTGTGGCCGAAGCCACTCAGCGCGAGAGCCGCGCCGTCACTGAGTCGGCGGGCGTAATCTGTGTCTCGCACGCGATGGTCCGCATGCTGCAGCAGCGCTATCCCGATGTTCCCGACGACAAATATCGCATCGCGCCGTGTTGCCCCGATGTGGAGTCGTTCCGCCACGCTCTGCCACACCGCGATGCCGTCCGTCAGGAACTCGGCCTCACGGATCGATTCGTCGTGACCTACCTCGGCAGTCTGGTGTGGTATCAGCAACCGGAAGCTTCGCTGAGGCTCTTTCGCCTGATCCAAGCCGTGCGCCCCGAGGCTCACTTCCTGGCGATCACGACCGAGCCGGACAAGATGCGTCAACTGGCCACTCAAGCCGGGATCGCACCCGACTCGATGACCATCCGCTCGGTCCCCGCCCGCGATGTGCCGCGTCTGCTCGTGGCTTCCGACTTGGGACTGATGCTGCGGGACGACAGCGAAACGAATCGCGTGGCGTCCCCCGTCAAGTTCGGAGAGTACCTTGCCGCCGGGGTGCCGGTGGTCATTACGCCGCAATTGGGAGACTGCTCCACTGCGGTCCACGAACACCACCTGGGGGTCGAGGTCGATCTGTCGCTGGAAGACGCTCCGCTGACCGATCAGTTGCGAGGACTGCTCCAATCTACCGGAGACGAACTGCAAGACCTGCGGACACGCTGCAGCCAGTATGCGGAGACGGACCTCTCGTGGCAGGGAGTGATCCCCCGCTTGGCCGAGTGGTATCGCCAGTTGCTCGTTCGTCCTCCCTGTGCTCGGACATACGATGACCTCTCAATGGCGGGAGGTCAGCCATGATCCTCTGGAAGCGAGGGGTCGTTCAGCGCGGCGAATTCGCCGTGTTCGCCCTGGAGCAGGAACGCCAGCGTCGCGGCTGGTGGCCGTTCTCCTACCGCATCCTGCGCGAGTTGGAAGAACGCTACTCCCCCGCCGATGAGCCTCTCCTGGAGAGGTTGTACCGCTCGCTGGCCGCAGGCACTGGGGTGTTCAAGATCACTCGTCGCGGTCGCTTCACCGACTTTGACGACCGTCTCGTCACTGCCGCCCGGACTGCGTTTCCCGATGTTCCGGAACTCGTCGTCCACGACATGGGAGCCTCCAGTGCGATCACCTCGCTGGAACTCTTTCAACGCTTCGCTCTTGAACGGAACGTCCGGCTGGTGGCCAGCGACTACTTCGACAAGCTCACGTTGGTGACACTCCCCAACAATCGCTGGACGGTCACGTTTGACGCGCAGTCCCAGCCCATTCAGACCACTGGACTCGGCACAGTCTTCGGCACGCAGCCCTATCCCTGGCGCTATGCGCTGGTGCGACTGACCCAACTATGGGTGAACTCGTCCGTCATTCCCGCCGCGAGAAGCCTTCTGAAACAGGGACCAGCGGACTCCCATCAGCAGGTCTCCCTGTTTCATCCCGAAGCTGTCGCGCAGTCGCGATCGGACTCTCGATTTCATCTCACCCGTCACGACATCTTCCAGCCGAACCCCGTACACTGCGACATCGTCCGCGCGATGAATGTCATCACCCCCCGGCACTTCACTCGGGAGCAAACGCAGACGGCGATCTGCTCCAGCGTTCACCATCTGCGCGAGGGCGGCTGGCTGATACTGGGTCGATCCATTGACGAAGAAGACGGACGGTTGCGGGCCACGGTCTATCAGTTGGTCGACGGCCAGCTCACTCCCCTGTGGATCCATCACGAGGGCTACGAGTGGCCCGAACTGGTGGCTGAATTGACAATCCCCGGCCTCGCGAGTGTCGGCTGAATGGTGCCGCCGAGTTCACGCCCTCGCATTTTGCATCTCATCTCCACCCTCGAAGGCGGGGCCGGACGCGGCACATTGGAAATCGTCAACAGACTTCAGAGTGAAGATCGGTATGAAGTGAGATTGTGTGTCTTGGGTGGTCTGCCTGCGGATCTCACTCTGCCGCAGGGAGTGTCGGTCGAGTTCCTCCACGCCCCCGTCCACCAACGCTCGATGCTGTTCCGGCGACTGATGAGACTGCGGGGTTTGATCACCCGTTGGCAACCCCAGCTCATTCATAGTCACCTCTGGCCCACTGCGCTCGTCGCGGGACTCGTCTCTCCGCGTTCACTTCCCCACTTGATCCATATCCGAGACACACCGCCATCACTCCAGAGCCAGCGTTGGGGGCCCGCACTCCGTCGAGCATTGCTGCGCCGCATCGGCTCCAATCCGCGGGTACGGTTTGTGTCCGTCTCCTCCGCTGCCGCAGACTACACGGCAGAAACGCTGCCGATGGATCGGAGACGGATTCAGACAATCCTCAATGGAGTGGAGCTTGATCGTTTTCTGGCCGTACCCCACCTTCAACGTCATCCAGAGAGTCCCTTCGTCATCGCTTGTGCAGGTCGTCTGATTGCCGACAAAGGATTCGACTTGCTCCTGAAGGCGGTCAGCCAACTGACGGTCCCTCGTGACCAGTTCCGGGTGCTGATTGCCGGGACCGGTTCCGCCGAACCCGGCTTACGTGAGCTGTGTCGTGTGCTGGAAATCGACGGTTGTGTCGAGTTCGTCGGACAGGTGGACAACATGCCAGACTTCCTGTCCCAAGCAGACCTGTTCGTTCACGCCTCCGTCGCAGCTGAGGGCTTGTCGCGGGCACTGATTGAGTCCCAAGCTGCTGGACGCCCCGTGGTGGCCAGTGAACATGCTGGGGCGCATGAAGCCATTCTTAATGGAAAGACGGGGCTCATTGTTCCAGGGGGGGATTCGGCGGCCCTTGCCGGTGCCATCGATTCGCTCTTACTCCACCCCGATCGACTCACAGCTCTGGGTGCCGCAGCCCGGCAGCATGCCTCCACTGCGTTCGCGGCTGAGCGGGTGGTCACCGAATTATGCACAATCTACTCAGAAATGCTGGACTGAAGCTCTCGTGACAACTCGGAAATCCCGTGTGACGGTCGTCATCACAACTCACAACCGCTGCGAGGAAGTGACCCAGGCCGTCGAGTCCTGCTTGCGGCAGACTGAGCCATGCGAGGTACTCGTCTACGACGATGCGTCCACCGACCAAACCACGGACACTCTGCAAGCACGGTTCCCAGGGATACGAGTGATCCATTCCGACAAGCGTACCGGATACATCACCCTCCGCAATCGCGGGTTTCGCGAAGCGACCGGTGAGTTCATTGTCTCGATTGACGACGATGCGTACTTCACCAGCCCGGAGACTCTGGGAGAAGTCGTAGAGATGTTCGACGAATTCCCCAACGCTGCAGCCCTGGCTCTCTCCTACATCGAACCGTATTCCGGGCGTGAGACGATGCCCGACCTTCCACATGGCACCCGGATGCGGAACTACATCGGCTGCTCACATGCTGTGCGGCGCGAAATCGCCCTGGAGATGGGTAGCTACCCCGAGTTGCTAATCCACCAGGGAGAAGAACGCGATCTCACCATCCGATTGATCGATCGGGGCTTCGATATCCTGTTCGCCGATACGCCACCCATCGTGCATCTCTATAGCCCCAAACGGGACATGTCGCGCATCAGCTATTACGGGTTCCGAAATACCATCTGGTTCTGCTGGATGCGGTTGCCATTTCCCGAGTGTCTTTTTCGGGCCATCATGCAGACCCTGTCGCTTTTCGGATACCAGTTCTCGTGGGGCAGCCTGGGAGAACGCCTGCGTTCTCTCGGGGCGGGTTGGCTCGGGCTCATCCCGTCTTGGCGGCTACGAGTTCCTGTTTCCCGAAACGCCTATCGTCAGTATCGTCAGTTCGCGACTCATGGACCGCGTGAGAGCAAGTCCGCTCCTTGTCCCGTCCTGCGGACCTCACTCCAGCCTGCTTCCGAAATCGAATCCAGCGATGTTTGATGTCTACCTCCTGTTGACGGCGATCGTCATCATTGGTGCCTTGCTGGTGTCTTTTCGGCGGACGCGCGATCCGTTGTCTCCGCTCGTCACATTCTCGCCGATGTTGTTCTATGTCTATGTCTACCACCCTTACGTCATCAATTCGGGAGGAGAGCTCAGTCGCTTTTTCCCCCGTCCCGAGGACATCGAATTTATTCTACTCATCAGCCTGGTCAGCATCTTTGCCTTCTGTGCGGGAGCCAGCCATTTTCAGCGATCTGCCGGAGATGATCAGAGAATTCAGATCTTGGATTTCGACATCAGCGAACGCGTACGGCACCGCTTTTTTGTGTTGTCGATGATCCTCGGTACGATGGCATTTCTCTCGTTCTGGTGGCTGGTCTCGCGCTCGGGGGGGGCCCTCCGGATGTTTAACAAACCCAAGCCCTTCTTCGTCTCTGCTTCGGGATACCTCGGCGAGATGCCGATGCTCACCTACCCGGCGATGCTACTGCTCGCTGCCGCCTGGCAAGGGCGACGACTGAATGCCGGACGCCTGCTGACTGCCCTCTATATCGCCTCACCCCAAATCTCGTGGGCGATCATTGGAAAACGCCGCGGAACGATCTTTCTGATTGCAGCCACGATGGCAGCCTTCTGGTATCTGGTTAAGAACAAGAAGCCCAACTGGAAAGTCATTCTGGGGGGAGTCGGGATTCTCGGACTGTTTCTGCTGTTTGTCGTCGCTCACCGAAAGGCCTCGCTTCAATCCAATTTGGGACTCGATGCAACACTCCTGGGGACACATCGACTCACCGCAGGGGACGAATTCGTGGCTGCCGGTGCCACCATCCTGGCCAGCGAAAAATACCACCACCATTTCTGGGGAGTTCGCGCGCTGGCCATCTTTTGTGTCCGTCCGATTCCGAGCTTCTTTTGGTCCACCAAATGGAAGGATCTCGGACTGGACTGGATGGAAACCCAGCCCGGCTTGTGCGGACTGACAACATTGCAGTGGCAAGAAGCGGTCGGATTTAATCCCGCGATGGGAACGGCGGGCGGATTTGTAGCCGATGCGTATCTGGAGTGGGCCTGGGGAGGAGCCGTCGCTTGTTATGCACTCGGCTTTGGTTTTAGTTGGTTGTGGAAAAAGTGGGTCACCTGCAGGGGCGTCTGGACGCTGATCTATGTCGAGGCCATGATCCTCACCGTGTATCTGCCGTCCCAGAGCCTGGGAGCCTGGGCGTACCGGTTCGCTCTGTTAGTGGTTCCCACGGCTGTGGTGTTCCATCTGCTGATCCCCAAAAAAACTCTCCGCTCCAGAGAATCCACTCACTCCCCTCTTCCCGTGAAGACATTTTGACCCAGGCAGTGACTCACGAAACGGCCATCACTTCTGTGTGGGTACTCACCAACGCCCCCAGTCCCTATCAGGTCGAGTTGTTCAATGCCGTGGCGGCGAGAGCGGAAATGCGTCTGGAGGTCGGGTTCTTGCGGGACACCCCGAACCCCGGTCCCGAGAGACGTTTCCCCCATCAGGTGTGTCGCACGTGGCTGGCGTTGACGAAGGGCGATGAACTGCGACTGCATGGACATCCGATTCGAGAGGCAGCCTTTGGGAACTACGATCTGTACATCCTCTCGGGGCTGTATACGAGCGTGACGTTTCTGATGTGTGCCGGGATTCTGCACTGCCGAGGTCGGAAGTGGGCCATCTGGTGGGAACGTCCGCGTACACCGGCCTCCTCATCGCTCAAGAGATCCTGGCCCGTGCGGTGGCTGCACGGGATTAAGGACTCCATCCGCCTGTGGTTGCTGCGGTCCGCCGATCTCGTCATCGGCATCGGGTCCGCTGCGGTGCGGGAATACGAGGCACTGGGCGTTCCCGCGTCTCGGTTGAAGAGTCTCCCCTACTGCTGTGATGTGTCGCGGTTTGCGGCGGTGTCGTCCGCAGCTCGTGATCGCGTGCGTCGCGAGCTGGGATGGCCGGACCACCTCGTGTTTCTGTTCTCGGGTCAGCTGATCCCGCGCAAGGGAGTCGATGTCCTGTTGCGATCTTTCATCCCGTTGGCCGAGAATTACGCCGATGTGGCCCTGCTGCTGTTGGGAGACGGCAGCGACCGGCAGGCCCTCGAAACGCTGGTTCCCGAGTCGTTGAAGACACGCATCCGCTTCCTGGGTCATCTCCCTCAAGGCCAGCTCCCCGAACACTTCGCCGCAGCCGATGTCTTCGCGTTCTCCTCTCGGCACGATGGCTGGGCGGTGGTGCTGAACGAAGCCTGCGGAGCCGGGTTGCCGATCATTGCCACGCACCAGACGGGAGCCGCGCACGACCTCGTGGTCGAGGGGGAGAACGGCTTCCGAGTCGAGGCCGATGATGCCCTGGCCCTCACCGCCGCCATGCAGTGGTGTGCCACACACCGCGATCAGCTTCCGGCAATGGGCCGCCGGTCGCGAGAACTCGTCGAACCGTTCAGTGCGGTGCAAGGGGCTCAGACTTTGGTCGAGCATGTTCAGTTCTGCCTGGGGACACTGTAATGCAAGTGTCGGAAATGAATGTACCCCGTAGGACGGCCTTTCCAGGCCGTCCAAGAGCGACTCACGCAGACAGACGGCCTGGAAAGGCCGTCTTACGGGGAGACTATCTTCGTCCGCGTGCCTAACCCTGCTCATTGTCGGCGATTTCTCCGAAATCGCTGGTTCGACTCTCGCTACCTCCAACGCTTCCTCCGCTCATTCGTCATGTCCTCCGCCCCCTCCACCCATCGACACCTCGCACCGACGACTTCGGAGAAGTCGCCGACCATCAAGCCGTTGTTTGCAGTCGGCGGGCTGTACTCGCTCTCGAACGGCGTCGCCTGGATCATGCGCGACTTGGCAGCCGCTCTCGGGCGGGCCGGTTCGCCAGTCGATGTGTATGGGGCCGACTGCTGGGGCCGAGGGGCGGCATCGGTCGGCCATGTCTTCGAACCGCCGAGTCGCTGGATTACGGCCAAGGGGCTGTGGCTGGGCGGGCTGTCGTTCTCTCCGGGTCTGAAGTCAGCCATCGATCGCGGCGTCGCACGAACCGACATCGTTCACAACCACAGCGTCTGGATGCTCCCCAACAGCTACAGCTCGCGGGCTGCGGAGCGACACGGCAAGCCGGTGGTCATCACCGCGCATGGTGCGATCGAACCGTGGGCGGTGCGGAACTCGGGATGGAAGAAAAAGCTGGTCGGGGCTTGGTTCCAAAACCGCGACTTGCAGCGGGCGAGTTGCCTCATCGTGAACAACGTGACCGAGATCGACGGCATTCGCCAGTACGGTTTGCGGAACCCGATCGCCGTGATCCCGAATGGGGTGCATCTCCCCGACTTCGATCCGCCCGCATCTGCGGAGCCATTCTTGACGCAGTTCCCCGAAACGCGGGGGAAGCGGCTTGGCCTGTTCATGGCCCGGGTGCATGAGAAGAAGGGACTCGGACACCTGCTCCCTGCCTTCGCGAACGTCGCCCAGACCCAGCCGGATTGGCACCTCGTCATCGCGGGTCCGGATGGCGGATACCTGGCTCGGGCCCAAACGCTCGTTGAGCAATACGGTCTTCGAAATCGCGTCACCTTCACCGGAGCCTTACAGGGGGAACTCAAAGCCTCCGCCCGAGCCGCAGCTCAGGTGTTCCTGCAACCCTCGTTCTCGGAGGGGTTCAGCATGGCGATCATCGAAGCCCTCGCCTGCCGCCTGCCGGTGCTGCTGACCCCCGGTTGCAACTTCCCCGAAAGTGTACACGCCGGAGCAGCGGTGTCGGTAGAGCCGAACATCGAAGGCACGACCCGCGGCCTGCAAGAGCTTCTCGCGAAGTCTCCCAGCGAATTGCGAGCGATGGGCGAACGGGGTCGCGCGTTGATCGAGTCGCGCTACCAATGGGACACGGTCGCTCAAGAGACCCTCACCCTCTACCGCTGGCTGATCAGCGGTGGCCCGACTCCGGAGTCCGTGGTGATGTAACGTGGGACGGGCCCATTGGCCCGTCCGCGGCCTGAACACGTTCACAGCGATTCCTAATCTCTGAACAAGACGGACGGGCAAATGTGCCCGTCCCACAACATGCCCGTCCCATCTCCCATGACCCCCGTCACTGTCATCGTCCTCACTCACAATGAGGAACAGAACATCTTCGACTGCCTGCGCACCGTGGCGTGGGCCGAGGATGTCATCGTCGTCGACTCCGGTAGCACCGATGGCACGCTGTCCGAATCGACCCGCGCGCTCCCAGTTGTGAGAACCTTCACCCACCCGTTCCAGGACTTCGGCGACCAACGCAACTGGGCCCTCGACCAGACCGCTCCGCGCCACCCGTGGGTGCTGTTCCTCGATGCCGACGAACGCTGCACCCCCGAACTCGCCGCATCGATTCACACAGCCATCTCCCGCGATGGCCACACTGTCGGCTACTACCTGTGCTATAAGAACTTCTTCCTAGGCACATGGCTCAAACGCTGCACTCGCTTCCCGACCTGGCAATTGAGGCTGCTCAAGCGGGGCCAGGTGTGGTACGAGAAGATGGGTCACGGCCAGCGCGAGGTCACGACTGGACCACTTGAATACCTTCATGAACCGTACGACCACTACGGGTTCAGCCAAGGGGTCGCCCACTGGATCGCCCGGCACAACAAGTACTCCAGCGAAGAGATCGGCCTCATCCTCGAACTGCGAAAGCAACCACTGGCTCTGCGAGACCTGCGAAGTTCCGACCGAGTCGCCCGCACCCGCTGCATGAAGCGGATCGCCGCCCGGCTCCCCTGTCGTCCACTGATCGGCTTCCTCTACCTCTACATCTGGAAATGCGGCTTCCTTGACGGGTACGCCGGGTTGATGTTCTGCCTACTGCGTCTGACGCATGAAATTCACATGGTGGTGAAGCTGGCGGAGAAGAGAGCGGTCAGCCATCAGCAGTCAGCGGTCAGCCAGAAAAGTTCCGCTGGTTCTTAACCACTCACCACTCGTCCCTCCCCCTCCTCCTTTCCTCCCCTCCACACCATGCTCCGCGAACGCTTAAAGTGGCTCCTTTACCCTGGTCTCAACCTGAACGGGCGGCTGCGCTATCGGTTTCTTCCGACGCAATTCGGTCGTCCGCAGAACGGCGAGGAGCGGCTCGTGCTGGATGCCGGGTGCGGCAATGGCATGCTCTCCTACCAAGCCTACCAGCTGGGCAACAAGGTGTTGGGCGTCTCCATCAAGGATGAAGTCGTCCGCGACAAGAAGCTCTTCAACGAGCATCTCGGCATCCCGGAGGACCGGC
>JANOKO010000706.1:0-6903 GCA_031419335.1 Planctomycetota bacterium | reverse complement strand
TCCTGAATCGACAGTCCCGCAACCCACAGGAACACAGGTGCAGGCACTCCCGCGTGTGTTGGGAATGTGGGATGCTGTGGCCTTAGTCATTGGCAGCGTGATCGGTTCAGGGATCTTCGTGAAGGAGGCAACTCTCGCCCGCGATGTCGGCAGCTTTGGCCCGATCATTGCCGTCTGGATCGTGATGGGGATCGTGACCTGTTGCGGGGCGTTGGCTCTCTCGGAACTGGCGGCGATGCTCCCGCATGCGGGTGGCCCCTATGTGTATCTGCGAGAAGCCTACGGTCGACTTCCTGCGTTTCTGTGGGGCTGGACCGAATTCTGGATCATCCGCACCTCCTCATTGGCGTCACTGTCGTGTGCCACGGCGATCTATCTGGGAGTGTTGGTGCCTGTCACTGTCGGCCAGCAGACTGCGATTGCCGCCGCTGTGATGGTAGTACTCGCCTGGGTCAATGTCCGTGGCATCCGCTGGGGGTCGCATGTGCAGAAGGTCACGACGTGTATCAAGGTCGGTTTTCTTCTGGCGATCATCGTCCTGCCGTGGGTTCTGGGAAAGGCGGATGTCTCACGACTGGGACCGTGGGTGCCGCCCTCGTTCGACTTTCCATTTGTCAAAGTGATCGGTCTAGCGATGATTGCCGTACTCTGGCCCTATGACGGCTGGACCAACATTGGCTCGGTGGCCGAAGAGATCCGCGAGCCGCAGCGGAATGTTCCCCTTTCACTGGCTCTGGGCATGCTGGCGGTGACCACGATTTATGTCCTCACCACGTTCAGCTACCACTTGGTGCTGCCGTTCGACCAGATTGCGGGCTCGCAACGAGTGGCAGCGGATACGTGTCTGGCACTCCTGGGTCCGCATGGAGCGCAAGTGGCGGCGGTAGGAGTGATGTGCTCAACACTGGGGGCGTGCAACTCCAATCTCATGGCGGGCCCGCGAATCTATTTTGCCGTAGCCCGTGATGGGCTGTTGCCTGAGTTTGTCAGTCGGATTCGTCCAGGAGCGGGGACTCCTGCCAATGCCATCTGGTTGCAAACGATCTGGGCGTTGTTACTGCTGACCGGGGTCTATTGGTGGGTGACTCGCCCGGTGGCTGAAGTGACTCCGACACAAACGTCTGTTGTGGTCGCCGGAGCGGGGGGCCGTCTCCCTCCTTCATCACCCTCCGTGACTCCACCCGCAGAGGTCCGGGGCAACCTGCGGGATGTGTTCGACGAGCTGACCGACTTCGTCATCTTCGGGGGCCAGTTGTTTTATGCGTTGGCCGTTGGGGCGGTGTTTGTCTTGAGACGGAAGCATCCGGAATGGGCCAGACCGTATCGCACCTGGGGCTATCCCATCACCCCGCTGATCTATCTAGCAGCGTTCGCGTGCGCGATCGTCAGCCTGTTCCTCGGCAAACCCGTTCAGACCATCGCGGGCAGCACTCTGATTCTGGCGGGAGTGGTGTATTACAAGGTCAGTGAACGTCGGCAGGCTCGCTAAGCGGTTCCATCTCGCGTCCATGAATGAAGCGATGAGTACACCGGAGAACTACCCGTCATAGCTGGCGGGGTCGGCCACACCGGCATCGCGAAATGCCAGCTTCCGTTCGCCGCACTTGCTGCACCGACCACAGTGGTTCCCCTCGACGGGAGTCAAACAGGTCAACGTCAGCTCCCACGGAAGTCCCGCGAAACGACGGATGAGTTCAGCTTTTTCCAGACCGCGGTAAGGAGCCACCACCCGCAACGAGTGGTTCAGCCCACTCCCCAGTGCTGCGGGAAACTCGGAGAAGAACTCGGGCGTCCCATCCGGAAACGGGTTACACGAGAGCGACCCGATGGCCATTGTGGAAATGCGATTCAAGCTGCACCAGATGCCGACAACACTGAACAACAGGATGTTCCGCCCCGGCAGATAGACCTCTTCGTCCGGCGTTCCAGCGGGTGGGACATCGCACCCCGTCAGACTCCAATGGGGGCCGTAGAGCGATCCGATGGGCAGCGAGAGTTGCACGAGGGGACGAATGTGTGGCAGAGCGATCGCCGCCAGAAAACGCTGAAGTGCAGCGACCTCGTCGGGTTCCCAGAGCAGCCCCATCGAAACGTGAACCGGGGTCACCTCGGCAGTCCGTGCCAGTTCCGCGACCAGCGCACAACTATCCAATCCACCACTGGTCAGCACCGCAATGCGGTCCATACTTACTCCCGGTACGCGGCAAAGCTGCTGGGTGTTTCCCAGAGTCGGATCTCGGTAATTGGCAGCCCGGCCTGGCTTCCGTGGCGGAAGATGACCTTGGAGATATTCTCGGCGGTGGGGTTCTCAGCCATCAGGAAGAGCGGTTCGCCTTGTGCCTGCAAAATGGGAACATAGTGATCCTCTTGGCACAACAACATCCGATGATCGAGGTTGTCATTCACCCAAGTCCGCATCACGTCCTTGACGACGCCAAAGTCCAGGACCATTCCCAGTCGGTCAAGTTCCTTGGATTCGAGATCGACTTCAATACGTCCGTTGTGGCCGTGCAGGTATCGACACTTGCCGTCGTAGTTCATGAGACGGTGCCCATAGCAGAAGTCAATCAGCTTGGTAATGCGGTGCAACTTGGCCATCAGCAATCCGTCCCATCCAGCAGGTGCAACGTGGCGGCGTCCGCGATCGGCTTCGGCCTTTGCAGGAAGACAGAATCATAGTGTTCCCAAGCGCCGCGACCAGCGGGGAGTTCATACCGCAGCTCGGATTCGCTATCACCGTTGAGAATCCCTGATTAGGATCGATGCTGTGGGAGGCCACATTCCTCGATTGACTCGCCAGGAGTACCGTCATGACAGCATTCCGAATCCGACTGTGCTTCAGCCTGCTGTTGCTGATGACGCTCACTGTTCACGCTGCCGAGCCACGCACGGTGAGAGGTTCGATTCTGGAGAACGGCAGACCCGTGGCTGCGCGACTCTACATCACTGGACCGGACATCGAACGACCGCCGGGCAGCGGAGATTTCTACTTCTCCGGTCTCTACAACTTCGCCCGCTCCGCAGATCCGAAGGGGACCGCCGTCAAGTACGACGTGAAGCGGACGGAAACGTGCCGTGAGCAGCATGTGACGCTGTCGGCTCACCCGTTTGAAGTCGATCTGGCACCGGGAAAGTACACCTTCACCGCCGAACGGGGGCACGAGTATTACTCTGCCGTGCAGCCGATCACCGTGCCGGAGACAGGGGATGTACTGACCGTTGAATTGAAGATCGATCGCTGGATCGACATGGCCGAGCGGGGCTGGTACTCGGGCGATACGCATCTGCATCGCAAGCTGGAGGATATGCCGAATCTCGTGGCCGCTGAGGATCTGCATGTGGCCCTGCCGCTGACGTACTGGGTGCGGGGGGCGTATGAGCGGCCCATCGAGTTCTCGGTCAGTGGCAATCCGGAGCCGAAGCTGATCACGATCGAGGAGTTCCTGCCGCAAGCGAATCGCTCACCGCTGAAGCGGTTCATCTGGCCGATCAATACGGAGTACGAGTTGTTTACGGTGAACGGGAAATCGCACACGCAGGGGGCGGTGCTGGTCCTGAACCACAAGACCCCGCTCAAGCTGGGAGCGCCGCCGGTGGGGCCGCTGACGCAGGCGGCACGCGACGAGGGGGCGATCTTTGACCTCGATAAGCACACCTGGAACTGGACGCCGATGATCGTCCCGATCATGCAAGCCGATCTATTTGAACTCGCCAACAACCACATCTGGCGGACCGAGTTCCTCAACAAGAGCTGGACAGCCGATGTCCTACCGAAGGACTGGGAGATCGAGACCGACCCGCAGGGGTACACCGAACGCGGATGGATCGACTGGGGTTTCAAGACCTACTACGCGTACCTCAACTGCGGGTTCCGCATGCGTCCCACCGGCGGGACCGGCAGCGGGTATCATCCGGTGCCAGCCGGGTTCGGACGGGTGTATGTGCAGTGTCCGGGGGAGTTTACGTACGAGAAGTGGATGGAGGGGCTGAACGCGGGGCGGAGCTTCGTAACGACCGGGCCGATGTTGACCGTGATGATCGACGACCAACCGCCGGGTACGGTGTTCTACAATGCCAAACCCCATACGGTTCGAGTGAAAGGCATGATGACCGCCCCGACGCAGTTCCATCAGGTCGAAATCATCGTCAACGGTCAAGTGATGTCTGTTCCACGCCAAAACCGGACGTATACCGAGGGATCACAAAAGCATGATGTCGAAGATGGTGGCGGTGGGGAGAACCTCCCATTTTCGACTGAGTTTACAATCGATGTGCCGATCGAACACTCCGCATGGATTGCCGTCCGCTGTTTCGAGCATCGCAGTTGGAAAGAAATTTCCCCAGAAATTCGCGTGTCTCGGATTCTCGAAGAAGACGAGACCTTCTCCGAGGGGTGGAGACCATTTAAGCACCCCCAAAGTTGCTTCCGCTACGCTCATTCCGCCCCGGTCTACTTTGAAATCGACGGCCCGATCAAGCCTCGCCAGCGCGAGGTCAACTACTTCATCCAGCGGATGGAGCAGGAGATTGCCCGCCACACCGGCATTCTGGCCGACGATGAAGTCTCTGAGTACCGCAAGGCGTTGGAGATCTACCAGAAGATCGCCAAACGGGCGGTGGAGTAGCTGTCTCCGGTGAGGCCTTCTGGCTGCGAGGGGATCCGTGCTGGCTCATTTCCCTGGACGAAGTCAGCGACCGTGGTCCCCCTGACCAGATTGCAGGTTACTCTTGCCCCTCAGCACGTGTCCCTTGATACTTGTCGGTTCGGCTGACTGACAACTGCTCACAGAAGACTGATGATTCACACATGGGACTGTTTGACAAACTCAAGGCCGCCGTGCAGAAGACACGCGACATCCTGCGCACGGATGTGCGCGACCTGTTCAAGTCCGGGGTGATTCTCGACGAGGTTAAGCTCGAAGAATTCCACCGGGGACTGATCCACACCGACATGGGCGTCCTGGCTGCCAAGGCCCTCGTGGACGAGATCCGGGCCAAATGTGGCGGACGCACGGTCCAGCCCGGTGAGATTTGGGATACCGTGCGTGCCAAGCTCAAGGAAATCCTGAAGGGCAAGGGCGATGCCTTGTGGGATGCGAACCAGCCGCTGTCGCCGCTCAAGCAGGCCGAGTCGGGTCCGACGGTGATCCTGGTCTGTGGAGTCAACGGGGTTGGCAAAACGACCTCGATCGCCAAGCTGGCGAATTTCCTTCAGAAGAATGGCAAGTCAGTCGTATTGGCGGCGGGGGATACCTTCCGTGCCGCTGCCGTCGAACAACTCACCTTGTGGTCCCAACGACTCGGATGTGAGATCGTGACGAAGGCATCTGGAAGCGACCCAGCAGCTGTGGCCTTTGAGGGGTGCGATCGTGCCGCCCAAGTCGGAGCCGATTATGTCATCATTGATACGGCTGGGCGATTGCAGACGGCGACGAATCTCATGCAGGAACTCGGAAAGGTCCACCGTGTCATCGGCAAGCGACTCCCGGGGGCTCCACACGAATCACTACTGGTGCTGGATGCCACGACCGGGCAGAATGGAGTGAACCAGGCGACCAAGTTTTCCGAGGCGGCGGGGTGTACCGGGATCATCTTGGCCAAGCTCGACGGGACCGCGAAAGGCGGTGTGGTGATTGCCATCCGCCAACTGATGGGGATCCCGGTGAAGTACGTCGGCCTGGGTGAGCAGATCGACGACATGCAGGTCTTTTCGCCAGACGACTTTGTGGACGCCCTGTTCGGGGATGTGTGAGGGGACGCTTTGCGATCCGCTGTCAGTGATCAGCCACAGTGGTGACTCTTCAAAGGCTGAGTGATGAGAACCATGCCTGAAACGTGTTTGCTCAGACCGTTCAAGTGCCTCGCAATGACGGCGTTTGGTTGGATGGCCGTGTCGCTGCTGGTCCTCCTCCCCATCGCTCCGATTCTGGCTCAAGAACACGCGCCAGCAGCCCCATCGCTCCTGGAGAAACTCGCCCAAACGGCGGCGGAAGGGCTACGATCGAAGTCGCGACTGCTGACCCCTGGCGACGCCAAACTGCGAGTCTCACGCGATCATGTCGTGATTCAGACGACCAACGCGTATGACCCATCGGGGATTCGCTATCTCGCCATCCACTTGCGATTTCAGAACAAGCATGACTCGGCGGTGACGGTCCATGTGCAGACGTGTCAGCTCATCGTGGGCAATGTCACCGTGCCTCGGGTGCAGAAACCCAGTGATCTCAATGGCATGCCGATTGGATTACCAGGTGAGACGACCACGGATCTGAAAGACATGCTGGGGCCGGACGAATTGGTGATTCCGGCTCGGGTCGGCAGGGCGTCAGCGTGGATGGTGTTTGCACCGTTGCCTCAGAACCGCGACCTGCCTCCACTCATCGTGCGACTCGACACCTCGGCGGGGCCGATCGATCTCGATATCACTCGCATTGAGAACGAGGCACTGACCTCCCAACTGGAACGAATGGGGCCTGAGGGGCGAATGGGCATCGCGAGGATTGCGGGTGAACTCAACGTCATCAACGCACCCATATGAGTGACGTTTTCGACAACATCGCCGAGCATCCGTTCGACGAGGCCCTTTCCCAGCGCTACCTCGTCTACGCCCTTTCGACGATCACCGCGCGCTCGCTGCCCGACCTGCGCGACGGCTTGAAGCCCGTGCACCGGCGCCTGTTATGGGCGATGCGGCTGCTCAAGCTCGATCCCGGCTCGGGCTACAAGAAATGCGCGCGCGTGGTCGGCGACGTGATCGGCAAATATCTCCCGCACGGCGACCAGTCGGTCTACGACGCGATGGTCCGCCTGGCCCAGGATTTCTCGCTGCGCTACCCGCTGGTCGACGGCCAGGGCTAGTTCGGCAATGTCGACGGCGATAATGCGGCGGCGATGCGCTACACA
>JANOKO010000705.1:0-1074 GCA_031419335.1 Planctomycetota bacterium | reverse complement strand
TCCATTCCACACCCACCAGCGGTCGGCAGCAGCTTGCTCGGACTGCACAGCCCGTCGGGATTGAAGACCTTGCGGATGTCGCGCATGACTTCAATATCGGTGCGGGTGAAGAGGTAGTGGCGGTGTTCGTGGGGGGCGTGCATGGCTCCGTGCTGTGGGGTTTCGCCTTCGGCGGGGGGGCACATGAAGCTGATCTTTTCGACGCCGATGCCGTGCTCGCCGGTGACGCTGCCGCCGAGCTCGATGCACTTGGAGAGGATCGCGTCGCCCGCTTGGATCACGCGCTGGACTTGAGCCTCGTCGCGCTCATCAAACAGCAGGATCGGGTGGATATTCCCATCTCCGGCGTGGAACACGTTCACGATCCGCAGCTTGTATTTCTCGCTGGTCTCCAGGATGAAGTCGAGGATCTCCGGCAGCTTGGTTCTCGGCACGACGCCGTCCTGGGTGCAGTAGCTGGGGGAGAGGCGGCCGATGGCTCCGAAGGCTTGCTTGCGGCACTTCCAGAGGAGGGTTCTTTCGTCCGGCGAGTTGGCCATGCGGACCTCGCGGGCACCGTTCGCCTTGCAGAGGTCGACGATGCGGGTCGCCTCGCCATCGACGGCGACTTCCAGGCCATCGACCTCGATCAGCAGCACCGCTCCGGCGTCAAGCGGGAACCCGAAGTGGAACGCGGCTTCGAGGGCCTCAATGATCCCGTTGTCCATCATTTCCAAAGCCGCTGGGACGATCCCGGCTCCGATAATGGCCGAGATGGCCTCGGTCGCGCTGCGGACGGTATCGAACACGCCGAGCATCGTGCGGTAAGCCACTGGATCGCGACTGAGCCGCACCCAGATCTTGGTCACAACGCCGAACGTCCCCTCGCTGCCGACGAAGAGTCCGGTGAGGTCGTACCCCGGCGTGTCCTCGCAGGGGCTGCCGAACTGGACCTTTTCGCCGGTGGGGAGGACGACCTCGACCGCGAGGACGTGATTGACGGTGACGCCGTACTTAAGCGTATGCGGCCCGCCGGAGTTGGTGGCCACGTTGCCGCCGATTGTGCAGGCCCCTTGCGACGACGGGTCGGGAGCG
>JANOKO010000704.1:0-6040 GCA_031419335.1 Planctomycetota bacterium | reverse complement strand
CCGCCGCGTCTTCGACTTCAGCCTGGCCTGGGCCACGTACCATGCCCTGGAAGGCAAGACTTGTGTATAAGGATGAGAGCTCCGGCTTGGGACCGCATATCCCCGAAGCTCTGCTTCGCCCGCGTGCCAGACCGCCTCCTCTCGCAAACCGACCCTCGCACTTGCCGACTGAAACCAGTGCTGAGATGCTGGGCGGAAGTCCTGCGTCGCTCGGCGAAGCAGAGCTTCGAGGATATGCGTGACCAAGCCGGAGCTTGGTCACGAGAGTTGCGGAAGACACCCGGAGCCCTCCCATGACACGCTCGCGATACAAGTTCTTCGAAAACGAATACCCCTACTTCATGACCGCCACCATCAACAGCTGGCTGCCGATCTTCACCCGGCAGGAATCCGCTGACATCATCCTCGATTCGTGGCGGCATCTCCAAAAGGAACGCGGGCTGAAACTCTTCGCGTACGTGATCCTGGAGAACCACCTGCACATGATCGCCTCCGCCCCGGAGATTTCGGCGGTGATGCAGAGCTTCAAGTCCTTCACCGCCCGGCAGATCATCGACCTGCTGAAGAGCCGCCACTCAGAGACATTGCTGCGTCAACTCAGCGCGACCAAGCTCAATCACAAGACCGAGAGTACGTACCAAGTCTGGCAAGAGGGCAGCCACCCGCAGCAGATCCAGAGCGACGACATGATGTGGCAGAAGATCGAATACATCCACAACAACCCCGTCCTGCGAGGTTTCGTCGACGACCCGCTCCACTGGCGGTGGTCGAGTGCGAGGAACTACGCGCGGCAGCTGGGCCTGATTGAGGTGGTGACCGACTGGATGTAGAGTGCATCATCCGGCACGCGACGAAGCAGAGCTTCGGGGATATGCGTGACCAAGCTGGAGCTTGGTCACGAGAGTTGCGACGAGATACCCGCTTCTTCACCGCGAGAGCGGTGGCGGCAGATAGCCGTGGGTGAAACCCACGGATGAGGTCGGCCCCCGAGGTCCAAAGCCGCGAGAGCGGCGACAGAGCCTCTGTCGCCGCTCTCGCGGCTGGAACTCGTACGGGGATCGGGGTCCGTGGGCTTCACCCACGGCTATCTGCTGTCGCCGCTTTCGCGGCTCGGAAGGTCGCCGGGTGCCACTGACAACGGTCCCACGAAGTGGAGTGAGACGTGAAGAAAGGGTGCCACTGGCGGTCGCTCTGAGCCGCCAGTGCTGCGAGCGTGACGCGACCAGAACTGTCCCTCTCGTCGTCGAACGACTAAGCACTGGCGAGTCAAAGCCCTCGCCAGATGGCACCCGTCGGCAGGCGGTACACGACCTGCGGCGAGCCGGGCGAGGTCAGCCCCCGGAGTCCCTCGGCGTCGGGTTTCGTATTCTCGGGTTCCTTGGGTGTCGGGGTCTGGGCATCCTCCGGGGGCTGACGCCGCCCGGCTCGCCCGTTGGTGTTGGTGGGGTCGGTCAGCCACGCACAGAACGCCTCCGCATCGCGGGGAGTGACCTGCGTCACCGGCTCGTTCGGAGCGGGTTCCCAGCCGGGCGTCCGCCAGTTGATTTTGGGATCAGCTTGGAAGAGGCGATCGCGTCCGCCGAGTCCGTTGGTTTCGGCTTCGGTTTGGTAGCCGGTGGCCTCGACGAACTGGCGGAACTGGTCCCAGGTAATTTCGGTGGTGCTGATCGCATACGGTTTGGTGAAGCGGAATCGCCGCACCGGCATGTCCGGTTCGATCGCTGAATCGCGCAACCGCGTGAAGATCTTTCGAAACTCCCCCGGCGGGATCAACGCGAACTTGAGTATCGTCGCGGCGTCCTCCTCGATCACCGGGCGTTTGAGAAACTCGGCCCACTACTGTTGCCGCTCGGTTGCCAGCTGTGGCTCACAAGGCGCGACCACCGGCAGCGGAGCCCCCGCCGGCAACTCCCACGCGGGCAACGGATCGGTCTCGTCGAGGTCCAGCTGCGGCAGCGACGTGAGTGGTTACATGGGCGATGCCATCGGCTCGATCACGCCGCCGTCCCAAATGAGCTTGCATCGCGGCAAAGCTGCGGTGAGTTGCTTCACGCCATCGGCGGTGACTTTTGTCTCTCGGACATCCAGGGACACCAGCGACTTCATTTCGCGAAGTTTGCTCAGGCCGTCGTCGGTGATACCCGTTCCATTCAAGCTGATGAAATCTAAGTTTGACAATTGTCTGATTGAATCGAGACCAGCATCGGTGATCCGAGTTCCCGACAGCGACAATGAGGTCAACTGCTTCATCGCCACAAGCTCGGCGAGGCCGCTGTCCGTGATTTTTGTACCAGGGATGGAGAGTGCGGTGATGTGTTTCGATTGAGCCAGCGTCTTGACGCCCGCGTCAGTCATCGCTGTGTGCGACAATTCGACATTGGTCAGTGCCTTGAACTCCAGTAGGTGCCCTAATCCTTCGTCGTCAATCGGGGTGCTGGACAACGAAAGACTTTGCAACAAGGGGATCTCGCGAAGCGTGAGCAGGCCCGCATTCGTGATGCGCGTTCCCGGCAGGTAGAGCGCCCTCAGCTTTGGCAGCTTTCGCAAATGTTCCAGCCCTTCATCGGTGATCGCCGTGTTCATCAGATAGATCTCCTGGAGTGCCGACAGTCCCGCGAGGCGTTTCAGATCGTCATCGACAAGTCGTGGATTGTCAGCCAAGCCGATGGCCAAAATCTGAAATGGTGATTCCGGAAGTTGTTCCGTCGGTCGGACCACGCGCGACTCGCCATTCACCGGATAACGGAACTCCCCGCCGATCGACAGTACCCACTCGGCTGCCTGACGGTCGAGACTGGCAGTCGGCTCGATCTCGCCGCCGTCCCACTCGATTATGCAACGCGGCAACGCGGCGGCGAGCTTTTTCACACCCGCCTCGGTGATGTTTGTGCCCCTCAAATGGAGGAGCTTCAGTGCCGGTATCGCCGACAGAGGCTCGACCGCTGTATCGTCAATCCCGACGACGTTCTGGAACGAGAGTATGACGAACGGCTTGTTGCGCAGTGCCGCTAAACCGGCACTCGTGATCTTGCACGGGTGGGTTTGAAAGTCGACCAGCGTGGGGATCTCCGCCAGCATGGATAGCCCGGCATCGGACAGATCGGCGTTTCCTTCCAGACGGAGTCCCGTCACATGGGTCAGCTGGGAGAGATTACCGAAATCAAGATCCTTCAATCCAGTATTCGTCAGGTAGAGCTGCCCTGCCGAACGCACGACTGGAATCTCGACAAGTGCCCCCAACTGATCGCCCGTCAGTGGGTCGCTGATATGAATCACGCCTCCCGTGAACGAGGGTGGGATGCCGCGCAAGGCTTCCAGGACGATGGGGTCCGTATACGGATTCAGATCGGATTTTTCGGGCGAGTGCAGTGAAAGCCGTTCATCGAGCTTCACGTCACTCGCCGACATGATTTCCCGAACGACCCCGGTCTCGACTTTTTGCAAGTGAACTCGAAACCCCTTCTTGAGGAGTGTCTCGATCGCCGCTTGAGCAGCCACAAACTCTGCGGACGGCTCGATCACGCCACCGTCCCAGACGATTTTGCAATTCGGTAGTTCTTGCTTCATGCCGTCGATTCCCGCGGCGGTGACCTTCGTCTTGCTCACGTCGAGGAACGTCAGGTTCTTGCAGTCTTTGAGGTGAGCCAGTCCCGCGTCGCCGATCTGCTGCGCGCCATGCAGCCAGAGTTCTGTCAGATTCTTGCAGTCTGTGAACAATGTCAGACCCTCGTCGCTCACTTGTGTGCCGCCCAAGGCGAGCACGTTCAAGCTCTTGTTGTCCTTGAAGTGTGCCAGCCCCTTGTCGCTGGCCTGGGTGCCACCCAGGTTGAGGTATGTCAAGTTCTGACAGCCCTGGAAGTGGATCAGCCCGGCGTCGCTCACCCGCGTATGTTCCAGTCTGAGGAAGGTCAGGTTCTTGCAATCATGGAAGTGCGCCAGCCCTACATCGCTGACCATTGTGCCGTTTAAATCCAGTACCGTGAGGTTTTTGCGATCCTGGAAGAATCCGAGGCCCGTGTCTGACACCTTGGTGCCGAACAAATCCAGCTCCTCCAGTTGCGTACAGCCCTGGAAATTGGCAAGGCCTTGATCGCTGACTGCCGCGCAATCGTGCAGCACCAGTCCCTTGAGGTTCTTCAGTCCTTTGAAATGGGCGAGGCCCGCATCGGTCACTGGGGATCCGGAACCAAGAACGAGATTCGTCAACCCGGCACAATCCTTGAAGTTCGCCAGCCCCGCGTCGGTGACGTGCGTTCCGCCGAAGTTCAGATAGGTCAAATTCTTGCAGCCGATGAAGTGGGCGACTCCCGCATCGGTGACGTTCGTTTTGAAAAGCCCGAGTACTTGAAGGTCGTGGCAATCCTTGAAATCAGCGAGGCCCTCATCAGTCACACGCGTCTGATCCAGGCCGAGTAGGGTCAGGCCTTGGCAGTGGCGGAAGTTCAAAAGTCCTTGATCTCCCACGTCGGTGTTGAGCAGTTGAAGGGTTCTCAGTTGTTCGCACGATCGGAAGTTCGATAACCCCGCGTCAGTCACTTGAGTCCCGAGCAGGACCAGGAATGTGAGATTTTTGCAGTCCTTGAGGTAGCCCAGTCCTGCGTCGCTCACCTTCGTGCCTCCGAGATCGATTTCCGTCAGATTCTTGCAGTTCTGGAAGTGGATCAGCCCGGCATCTCCGATCTGCGTCTGGCGCAGGTGGAGATGGATCAGGTTCGGGCAGTCCTTGAGGTGAGCCAGCCCCGCGTCGGTCACCGGCGTGTCATTCAGGTTGATACCCCACAGTTGTTTGCAGTCTTTGAAATGAGCCAGCCCGGCGTCGGTGACCTTCGTGCCTTGAAAGGACAGAAACATCAGCCGCTTGCAGTCTTGAAAGTGAGCCAAGCCCGCATCGGTCACGCGGGTGCCGTTGAGGAGGAGATGCTCCAGATTCTTACAGTTGCTGAAGTGAGCCAGCCCGACATCACCCAACTGGGTACCGTCCAGACGAAGGTACGTGAGTTTCTTGCAATTCTTGAAGTGGGCCAGCCCCGCATCGCTCACCTGAGTAGCGGACAGATCAAGCTGCGTGAGGTTCTTGCAATTCTGGAAATGGGCCAGCCCCGCATCGCTCACCTGGGTATTGTTCAGAAGAAGGCTCGCGAGGTTCTTGCAATTCTTGAAGTGGGCCAGACCCGCTTCGCTCACCTGAGTAGCGTCCAGCCAAAGCCACATGAGGTTCTTGCAATCCTGGAAATGGGCCAGCCCAGCATCGCTCACCTGGGAGTTGCCGCGCAGATCAAGGTTGGTGAGATTCTTGCAATTCTGGAAGTGGGCCAGCCCCGCATCACTCACCTTCTGGTTATTGGTCAAAACCACGACCGTAAGTTCAAATGCCCCCCGGGGCAGATCGCCGACAGCCCCGATCGGCCGTTCCTTATCGTTCTCCGTGATCCTAATGGTGCCACCGATCGACAGCACATACTCGGCGGCGCGGCGGTCGGTGGTCTCGGCAGAAGTCTGACGACTTCTGCTACGGTCGGTCCAGGTGGCTCCGATGATCTTCCCATCGTGGCCGTTCCCGCTGGTGTCCTTGAGGACATCGCCGCTGCCTTGGGCGAAATCGTAGAGGGCCAGCGTCTGATCATCGCTGGCCACGCTCGTCACTGGAGCGAAGTTGTCGTCGTACCTCGCCACCTTCGAGATGCGGACTTGATCGATGCGGCCTTCGAACAGTTTCTTTCCGTCGCCATCACTCCCCAGTCGCAGCTGCTTCAGATTCCACATCATCCCCTCGTGGGCCTCGGCTCGGCGTTTTCCCTGCCAGAGGCCGTTGATGTAGTAGTGCATGTGCGACCCATCGAACACGAGGGCGCGGTGCTCTCGCACTCCGGGGGTCAGCGGACCATAGGCTGTTGCATACGGCGTCGTCCCCATGATCTGGGCTCCGCTCTGGCGCTGGCCGGAGCCAGTGTGTGGCCCATCGTACAGTTCCATGATCTCCCACGGCGTTCCGCCGCTGGTCAGGCTGACGGTGATCCCGTTGTCGCTGCGCGGGGCGGAG
>JANOKO010000703.1:0-3832 GCA_031419335.1 Planctomycetota bacterium | reverse complement strand
CCATGCGCAGCCGCGGAGCGCCGCTCGCGAGCCCGATGCGCCACCCCGCGCGACGGGCGCTGAGCCACAACGCGAGCGGGTCACGAATCAGCGAGTCGAGCGACCCTGTCCAGGCCCTCGAAGGAATCCGTCCGCCGAGGTACACAAACCCGCGATCCGGATCGATGAACTGATCTGCCACGGGCAGCACATGGACCGTGCCATCCCGGTCGATGATGGCTCCTACAGACAGCGATTGCCCACGAATCAATGGCTGGACGATCGCCTCTTTGCAACGGTCGTGCGCATGGTACTGACGGATCGCGTACTCCCATTCCCCCGGCGATAAGACCAACTGCATTGCCTGCGATCCCGCTCCCATACGCAGCTTGAGCAGGCGAGGCCAAGCGAGCGATGTGGACACATCGCTTACCCGTGCCGTCGGAATGGTTGGAATCCCGCTACGAATCAAGTGTTCGTACAGCACCCACTTGTCGCCGCACAGATCAATTGCGTTGAGCGAGCAGTTGCAACTGCGGTTTGCGGTGTTGTCCTCCGCAGCAGGTCGCCGTGTTGCGGCGCACAAGGAAGCAGACACTCGTCTCGACAGCTCATCGTCAAGTTCAGGGGCAATCACATATGTTGCGTCCGTCTCGCGGCACAGTCGAGAAAACACCGCGAGTTCCTCCCCTGGCCCAGAGACTGGAACAATCTCCAACGCTTTCGAAGTCACTTGAAGCGTGTCACTCAATCGCTGGTCCCAAGTCGTTACGACTCGCAGCGACGGTATTCGCACGAGGTCACCGAGGACAGCCCGCAACATGGCTGCTCCCTCGCGAACCAGACTGTGGGGCCGCTCGGCTCCAGACCAGCCTCCGCCACAGATGAACTCGGACACAAACAGTCGCAAGCGGGACTCCTGCTTCGCAGACACAAGGAAATGCTGAATTGCTGGATCGTGACGCGGGTTCGTTCGACTGGCAACCCGACCTGTCTCTCTTGGCGATATTCCTGCCAGTCCGGTATGGTGAAGCGGAGGACACACCTGCCATGTACGAACTTCCAGTCTTGAATTCGCCGATTCCCGCACCTGTGCCGCTTCCGCTGCCCGCCGGGACGCGTACACGGTTTCTGGTCGAGGGGATGCACTGTGCCAGTTGCGTTTCTCGTGTGGAGGAGGGGCTGCGCCAGATACCCGGAGTGGTCGAAGCACGAGTGAATCTCGCGACTCGAGAAGCCACCGTGGTGACGGGGCAGGGGGTTGTACCGCCGGACTGGGGGACGGTGTTAGAGGGGATTGGTTATCACTACATCCCAGTCGATAATGCAGCCTCCCGCGTCGCTCGGACACCCGCCAGCCCGCTGCCGTGGATCAGCAGCGCGGGCATCTCGGTCCTGGTAATGCTGCTCTGCATGACTCCCTGGCGATTCCCCGGATGGCAGGTCGTGTTGGTCGCCAGTTCCGCTGTGGTCGTATTCGGCCTCGGTCGGGGGTTCTTCATCGGAGCGTTTGCGCGGTTGCGGCAGCGCTCCAGCGATATGAATACGCTGATCGCCCTCGGGTCAGGGATTGCCTTTCTGGCGGGCACCTGGGACATGCTCTTGGGGCACGGACAGCACACCGGAATGCACTTCGACGCGGCGGTGATGATCGTCACATTCGTGCTGCTCGGTCGCTGGCTGGAGGACCGCGCGCGAGGGCAAGCCTCGGCAGCCATTGATGAACTCATTCAACTGGCACCGAATGATGCTGTCGTCATCCGCCAGGGGCAGGAGCAGACTGTTCCACTGTCCCAGGTCCGACTCGGCGATGTCGTGCTGCTCCGGCCCGGCAGCCGTGTCCCCGTGGACGGAAAAATCCTCACGGGGCGGGCCGACTTCGAGGAGTCGATGCTCACCGGCGAATCGATGCCCGTTCCCAAGGGGGTGGGCGACAACGTCTCTGCGGGAACGCTCTGCCACGGCGGCAGCGTGACACTTACGGTCCAACGGGTCGGCGATGCGACGACTCTCCAGAAGATCGTCGGTCTTGTCCGCGATGCCCAAGGGACCAAGGCTCCCATCGCCAAACTCGCCGACCGGGTGGCAGCCATCTTCGTCCCGATCATCCTCGGCATCGCTGCCGCGACGGCCCTCGCGTGGCTGGTACTCGGCCCGGTCGACAAGCGAATCGAACTCGCGATCCAGGCCGCTGTCAGCGTGCTGGTCATCTCCTGTCCGTGTGCCCTCGGACTCGCTACCCCGACAGCGGTGATGGTCGCGATGGGACAGGCGGCGAAGCGGGGACTGTTGATTCGAGACGGAGCAGCACTGGAGACGCTGGGGAAGCTGACGGTCATTGCCTTTGACAAAACGGGGACTCTCACTCAGGGGCATCCGCGGGTGTCGGCCATGTCTGTCGATGGTGCCCTCTCACAGAGGGAAGCCCTCGGCGTGGCAGCTGCCTTGGCCAGGCTCTCCGAACATCCACTCTCGCGGGCCATCACCGAATTCGCCGCCCGGCAAGAAGGGACCGTGCCCCAGCCGCTCCCGCTGGAGGACTTTCGCAGCCTCACCGGTCGCGGCTTGTCGGCGACCATTGGCCACCGCCGGATCGAACTCGTGCGAGAAGAGTCAACCGACAGCACCTCAAAACAATCGACCGAGTGCATTCGCCAATTCGCGGAATCCGGCCCCCTCTCCCCCGCGAGTGACATCCATGCCGCAGGAGGACACGTTGCGGGGGAGAGGGTTGGGGTGAGGGGGCCACACCGCTCGCTCTCGCCCCCTCACCCCGGCCATCTCCCCCACCGTGGAGTCCTCCCCGAAAGCATTACCGAGTGTGGGGGAGAGGGAGCAGAGACGACGGCGTACCGCCCATTGGCGAATGCCCCCCAATCACCGCCTGTGACGCGCACGGCTCTGCTCGTCGACGGAGTGATGCAGGCCCGGTTCGACTTCATCGATGCCCTCCGTCCGTCGGCACAAGTCGCGATCCAGACCCTGCACAACATGGGCTTAAAGACACTCCTGCTTACCGGAGACCGGGCCGAGGTCGCCCGCGCGGTGGCCGACCAAATCGGGATCGATCAGGTCGAAGCCCGCCTCCTCCCCGAGCAGAAGCTGGAGTTCCTCCGCTCAGCTCAACAGGCCGGAGCCCTCGTCGGGATGGTCGGTGATGGGATCAACGATGCCCCCGCTCTGGCCCAGGCGGACATCGGCTTCGCCCTCGGCAGCGGGACCGACATCGCCATCTCGGCTGCCGATGTCACCATGATGCACGGCGACCTGCTGGGGGTGGCCCGAGCAGTGGAACTTTCGCGGGCCACGCTGCGGACGATCCGTCAGAACCTCGGCTTCGCGTTTGGCTACAACTTATTCGGAGTCCCCCTTGCGGCGGGGGTACTCTATCCCTGGACCGGATGGCTGCTGCCACCACTGTTTGCCGCAGCGGCCATGTCGCTGAGCAGTGTGTCGGTGGTGCTGAATAGTCTGCGACTGCGGTCGAAAGCCCAAGGGTTGCCACCCTTGGGCGTTACGGCCGGAGCGCATGCGGACTGACGGGCACGTCACCCGCCGGGATGCGATGGCCCAGTCGTCGTTCAAGTTCGGCCAGCATGTCTGGATCAAGAAAGTGTTCGCTCACATCGGCGTGCAGATCGACATGCCCCTCTGCGGCATTGGCGGACTCCAACAGATAAATCTCCCACAGCCGGTGCAGCCGCACGGTCCGTTTCGCCTGCTCCAATCCGGCGGGGGTCAGCCACCAGCGGTCGGCTCCGTCGTTCATCATCAGCCCCTCGAACACAAAGGTCTGGAGCAATGCCTGCTGCTGGGGCATCGACCAACTGTGTCGCTGGTGGATTTGAGCCGG
>JANOKO010000702.1:0-2468 GCA_031419335.1 Planctomycetota bacterium | reverse complement strand
GAGCGGTCGCTGAACATCGACTTCCTGATGGGGTACATCAAGAAGATTCTGCCGCGAAGGCCCGACCTGCGGGTGATTATTACGTCGGCCACGATTGATGCGGAGCGGTTTGCGGAGTTCTTTGGAGAGACGAGAGAGGAGAGACGAGAGACGAGAGCCAGAGTTGTTGACGCTCGTGATCCAGATTCAGCCGGTTCCCTCCCCGAAATGACGGACGCTCACCTCTCGAATACCCCTCTGGCTCTCGTCTCTCCTCTCTCGTCTCTCGTCTCTTGCCCAGTCCTCCTCGTCTCCGGCCGCACCTACCCGGTCGAGGTCCGCTATCGTCCGCCCGAGGTCGACCACGACAATGATGACATCGACTGGTCGCAGGCAGTGGGCGATGCGGTCGATGAGCTGTGTCGCGAGGGGTCGGGAGACATCCTGGTGTTCCTGCCGACCGAGATGGAAATCCGTGAGTTGACGAAGTCACTCGGCGGGCGGGGCAGGGCGGGGGAGACGCTCGACTTGCTGCCGCTGTATGGTCGCCTCTCCGAAGCCGAGCAGAACCGCATCTTCTCGCCGTCGCGGAGTCGCAAGGTGGTCCTGGCCACCAACGTCGCCGAGTCGAGCCTCACCGTCCCCGGCATCCATTACGTCATCGACACCGGCACCGCACGCATCAGTCGCTACGCCCCGCAGTCGAAGGTTCAGCGGCTCCCCATCGAGCCGATCTCGCGGGCCAGTGCCGACCAGCGCAAGGGGCGCTGCGGCCGCATCGCCCCCGGCATCTGCATCCGTCTCTATGAGCAAAGCGACTTCAACGAGCGCGAGGCGTACACCCCGCCGGAGATTCTGCGGACCAACCTCGCCTCGGTGATCCTCCAGACCAAGTCGCTCAATCTCGGCCACCTCGCCGACTTCCCGCTGCTCGATCCGCCGCCCGCTGCGGCCATCCGCTCGGGTGAACGCACGCTGTTCGAACTCGGAGCCATCGACGAGCACGACAAACTGACGCCCATCGGCAAGACCCTCAGCCAGTGGCCGGTCGACCCCGGCATCGCCCGCATGATCCTGGCCGCCGACGAGGAGCAGTGCCTGGAAGAAGTCCTCATCATCGCTGCTGCCCTGGAGATTCGCGACCCCCGCGAACGTCCCGCCGACAAGCAATTCGCCGCCGACTCCGCCCACCAGAAGTTCGCCGATGAGCGGTCCGACTTCATGTCGTATCTCAAGCTGTGGGACTTCGCCCAGGAGCAAACTGAGAAGCTGTCGCGCGGGCAGTTTCAGCGGGCCTGCCATCAGAACTTCTTGTCGTCCCTGCGGCTGCGGGAGTGGTCGGACCTCGCCCGGAATCTGCGGCAGATCGCGGAGGAGCATGGCCTCAAGTCGCGTCCGCGCAAGAACAATCCCGAGGCGATCCACCGCGCGGTCCTCACCGGCTTGCTGTCGAACATCGCCCTCAAGGGCGAGAAGAACGACTACACCGGGGCAGGGAACCAACTACTGAATCTCTGGCCGGGGTCGGTCGTGTTCAAAACAAAACCGCGTTGGATCGTCGCAGCGGAACTCGTCGAGACAAGCAAGCGGTACGCCCGCGTCATCGCCCCCGTCGACCCGATGTGGATCGAACGGCTGGCGACGCACCTCGTCAAGAAGACCTACAGCGACGCCGCCTGGGAGAGTCGCTCCGGAGCCGTGATGGCCACCGAGCGGGTGTTGCTGTTCGGCCTGCCGATCGTCACGGGGCGACGGGTGCGGTACTCCCTCGTTGAGCCGGAGCTGTGTCGCAAGCTGCTAATCGAACACGTCCTCATGCAAGGCGATTACCAGGGGCCGGAACCGTTTCACACCCACAATACCGCGCTCCGCGAGGAACTCGCCGACTGGCAGGCCAAGCTGCGGCAGTCGCAACTCTTTGCGAGCGAGGAGGCCCAGTTTGACTTTTTTGATTCGCAAGTCCCGCCGCACATCGCCGATGTCCACACCCTCCGCAGTTGGCTCAAGTCGGTCGAGAAGACCCAGCCGCAGGCTCTGTGCCTGACCCGCGAAGTGCTGCTCGCCAACCCGGATGTGGCCTTGCCGGAGCATGCGTTTCCGGATGAACTATCGCTCGGCAAGTTGAACCTGCCGGTCGAGTACGCCCTCGAACCGGGGAAGGAGTCGGACGGCCTCACGATCACCGTGCCGCGCGCCGGGATCGGACAACTCTCCGCCGAACAGCTCAACTGGCTTGTGCCGGGGCTGCTGGAGGAGAAGGTCACGGCCCTCATCAAATCGCTGCCGAAAGAACTAAGACGGCTCTTCGTCCCGGTGAACGATGTTCTGCCACAGATCCTCACCCAACTGAAATACGGCGAGGGTAGCCTCAACGAACAGCTCGCGGTCGCACTGCGTCGCGTCTCGGGCGAGCATGTCCCGGTGACGGCATTCGAGGAGACCCGGCTGCCCGATCACCTGCGGATCAACATCCGCATGGTCGACGACAA
>JANOKO010000701.1:0-2584 GCA_031419335.1 Planctomycetota bacterium | reverse complement strand
CTCTCCACCCGGGCGTTCCAGGACTGCCACGAGCGTCTCTGACTCGGCCTGCAGTCCACCTGGGCTGCGGGCCATCAAGCGGATGCTCTCGCCGACGGTATACACGGGGCGGTCGCTGGTGATCTTGAGCGTGTGCTGGGTGCCGAGAAGTTTGGCCCGGCAGAGTTGGCGAATCGCTTGGCCCCAGTAGCGGCCATAGACGGCGTCCTCGCGGCCCTGTCTCCATTGCCAGAGTTCATCGGTGGCATGGAACAGCACCTGCCCGGCCCCGAAACGCTGCCAGACGAGGACTGGCATTTTGCCGCCCTGGCCAAAGCGGTTCGACTGAACAGCCAGCGTCACGGCTCCCGGTTTGCACCTCGACAGATTCCAAGCCCAGTACATCTCGGGCAGCGAGCGCCACAGTTCGGCGGGATCGCCGGTCTGGTCATCCAGGCGGAGAAATGCCTGCGTCCGCCCCTCGGGTGTCGGCTCCAGACGGAACCCGATACTCTGGATGGTATCGATCGTGGGTACGCTCAGCGCGTCAAGCGGCACCGGGCACAGCGCCTCCAGCGGAGTCCCGGCAAACGATTGCGGATTGTGCTTCTCCCCTGCAATCAGAATCAGTCCGCCTCCCTGCTCCGAGACGAACGACCGCAGATGACCCAGCGACTGCGGATTGATCTGCGACAGATCCACATCTCCCAGGATCACCACATCGAACGCTTCCAACTCGCTCTGCTGCGGCGGGAATCCCGGGATCGCGGTACGGTCCTCTTGAATGAAGTCGACATCGGAGTCCTGCAGCACCGTCTTGAGCTCGACCATCTCATCGCGTTCGAGCAGCGGCTTGAGGTGTCGGAATTCCCACCGCGGTGCCCGCTCGACGAGCAGCACGCGAATCTTGGTGCGGCGGACCGTGACTGTACTCGTCAGCGTGTTGTTGTCGACCGTTGATTCCCCGACCACAGGAGTGATCGTGATCTCGAACTCTTGATCCCCCTCCGTTTGCGGGATGGTCAGGAGTTCGACCTCGAACGGGTTGGTCGTGGGCAGGACTTCCGCCGTCGCCAGAATCTCCGGCTGACCGACCTTGCGCAGCGTGGCCCGCACCTTCTCATCCTGCACACCCCAACTGCGGACCCGAGCGGTGAATAAGAGTGGATCGCCGAGGATCGCTAGACGCTCGACCAGCACATCGGTCAGTTCCAGATCTCGATCAGGGTCACTGCTGCCGAGTCCGATGGGATAGAGGGGGATCGACTGATCCTTAGCCAGTTGTGCAGCAGCAGAGAGACGTTCGCTGGCGGATCGACTGGCGACACCATCGGTGAGGAGTACGATTCCAGCTGGGGTGGCCCCTCGGAATTCCTCAAAGATTTTTTGGAGGCACACAGCGGGCCGCGTCTCGACCCCCAGCGGACGCAGGGCGAGCAGCGACCGCTCGACCGCCACAGCGTCCTGCCCTCCGGCAGGATCGAGGGAGGCCACCGTCTCATCAAAGGTGTAGACCTTGAGCCGATAATGCGCGTCCATCGACTTCAGGAGATTCGACTGCTGATCGAGCAGCACTGACTTGGCGATTTCGAGGCGGCTGGCCTCCGGGAGTTTCATCTCGGCCACGCGGCGGCGGGCCTGCTCCGACAACTTCGGGTCGCGGTACTGGTCGACGATCCCCATGCTCGCCGAGGAATCCAGCAAGACCACCAGATACGGCAGCCCCGTCCGCTGCACCGCGAGCGCCACTCCCGAGACCATCAGCAGCAACAGTGCCAGACTGGCCACTCGTAGCGACACCAAGCACCACAGCGTTCTCCTCGCCAGGAGCCGCCCCTCGCGGCGATACCGCCAGGCGATCGCAATCGCCCCGAGCACGCCCAACGTCACGATCCCGCCCGGCAATGCCCCGGCTGTCGTATCGCGTATGACGACCTCCCACGCGGTTCCTTGCCCCGCATCAGCCGGGTGAAGGCCGAGGTATCGTTCGATGAAGCGATGGAAAGTGGGCAAGGGGGAGTGGGACATTGAGGAGTGGAAGAAGGCCGGGAATCAGCCTGTGACACAGGACATGAGGTCCAGTGCTCAGGTCTGCCAGGGCACTGGTGACTCGAACACGGGTCACTGACCCTTCCCACGGATGCTACCACGCTCGCTTCCCCACCGCATGTATGCTTTCCTTCCGTCGAACGTGTTGCCAGAATAAAGACTTCATTCGTCCTTCTGGTGACTCCGACAGCGGTGCGCTGCTCAGCCGGAGACCAACAGCCTTCCATTCTGTTTACGCAAGGGGATTCCCGTGATCTTTGGCTTCGGTCGCAAGCAAAACCAAGATGCAGACGACGACGATGACGATGATGAAGAGGAAATCGAGTATGTCCTCTTTCAGGGAGCATTGAACGGGATTGAGCCCGATATGAAGGCGAACGCGAAACTGGTGCAGGCCGGGTTACTGCGCGCCAAGGAACTGGTCACCAGCGCCCTGGATCGGCGTGCGGAGATGGTCAGACTGGAGCCGAAGGGGCAGTTTTCGGTCTCGACATTGTTTGTGGACGGAGTCCCCTTTCCTGGATCCAAAATGCCTTCGCCAGCGGCCTTGGCGATT